>NZ_JASUSU010000018.1:0-50745 GCF_030445905.1 Oceanotoga sp.
CTTAACAATTTAATTATAACCTATGGAGGTAAATATCCCTTTTAACATCGTTTAAAATTACTTTAAATAAACGTTTTTAGAATTTAGAAAGATACTAATTAAAAATAAATAAGGAGGGTAGACGTTATTATAAAACAAATATTATGTGATTTTGTTTTATATAGCGGCATAATTTTGAGTCAAGAATATGAAATATTAATAAAGAAAATAATGAAATTTGTTGAAGAAAGAGACTGGAATCAATATCATAATCCTAAAGATCTTATAATATCCCTTAATCTTGAAGCGGCTGAATTACTTGAGATATTTCAATGGAAAGATGAAAAAGAAGTGAAACAAGTGTTGAGTGATGAAAGAGAACATATTGAAGAAGAAGTTGCTGATGTTGCTATTTATTTGATGGAATTTTGTAATTATTTAGGTATAGATTTATATGAAGCAATTGATAAAAAAATTGTAAAAAATGGTATAAAATATCCCGTAAATAAATGTAAAGGTTCAAATAAAAAATATAATGAATTATGATTAAAAAAAGTCTGAATCAATTTTGATTCAGACCTTTAAGCAACAAACCACTTTAATATCAGGGGTATTGATATAATTGACAATAAGGTTGAAATAAATACAGTTTGAGATGACAATTCGGCATTTCCACCATATTCTTCTGCAAGAATAGCACTATTGGCAGCAACAGGCATAGCTGTTATTAAAAGTGGAATACCTATCATTAAATAGTCATTTACAAAAGGTTTTAAAATAAAATAAACAATTATTGGCATTAAAAATAATCTTGCAAAACTTATTATATAAACTTTAGGATTAGAGAAAATATTTTTGATAGAACTTTTAGCGAGTAAAGAACCTATTACAAGCATTGATAAAGGAGTAGTTACGGAACCAAGTAATGATAAAGTTTCGTCGACTGCCGTAGGTAATTTTATAGAGAATATGAATATTATCATACCTATTAATACCGATATAATACCGGGATTTAAAAACATTTTCAAATCAAATTTATTTTTTTCTTTATTATTAGCTAAAAGTACAATTCCCAAAGTGAAGACCAAAAAGTTAAAAGGAAGATTATATATTGCTGTATAAAAAAGTGCATCATTACCAAATGCTGCTTTAATAACTGGAAATCCCATAAAACCTACATTTGAAAAGACGAGTGCAAACTTATATGCTCCGAGTTCGTCTTTTGAAGAACCGATTAGTTTTGGAAAAAATAATGATATTATAAAAGAAACTAAATATACAACAGTTGAAATTATAACAATTTGAAAAACTTTTCCTAAAAGTTCAGGAGAAAATTCTTTTTGCATGCTTTGAATGATCATAGCGGGTAAAGTGATTTTTAAAACTAAATCGGAAAGTCCTTTTGTTCCACTATCATTAAAAACATTGATTTTTCTTGAAACATATCCTATAAGGATTAGAAAAAATAATACAAAGATTTGGTTAAAAATATTAGAAAAATTCATAAAATCCTCCAAAAAATATCATGTTATTAAAATTATAACATTTAAAAATTATTAAAAAAATAACGATTATTAATTTAATGTATTTTATGGTTAACTTTTAATTAACTCTTAAGAAAACAAAATGAAAGAAAATTATTATAATATTTAGATATAAAAGCTGTTAAAGGGAGGTATTCATTAAGATGAAAAAAACAAATTTTAAAATCAATCATTTTAATATAACTAAGAATACCAGGCTCTATAGCTTTTTGTTGTTTATTTAAAATTCAAATAATACGAGTATACCAATAAAAAATTGAGCCATGGTTAATACCATGGCTTTTTTAATTAAATTATTATTAATTTTAAAATAAGGAGAGTCTTTTAAAGACTCTCCTTATTTTTTTAGGAGGTGAAAAAATGAATATTCATATAAATATTGAAAAAATTAATTAAAATATTAAATATGAAGGAGTGATATTTATATCAATAATAAGTATTAAAAATATGACTTTCTATTATAATAACCCATATAAAGAAGTATTTGAAAATCTCAATCTTAATATAGATACTTCATGGAAAACAGGATTGATTGGTAGAAATGGAAGAGGAAAAAGTACATTATTAAATTTGATACAAAAAAAGTTAAAACCTTTAATGGGAAGCATAAGTTTAGATGAAAAAATATCATATTTTCCATTTAAAACTGAAGAATATAAAAATGTAAAAGACTTTATAAAAAATAATATAGCACCATTTCAAAAATGGGAAAATTTAATGGATGAACTTTTAAAAAATCCAACTATAAATAATATTGAAAGATATGATGAAATTCATAATATGTATATGCATAATAATGGATATGAAATAGATGGATTAATAGAAAAAGAATTATATGATATGAATATGAATTCAGATATTCTTTATAGAAAGAAAGCTACATTGAGTGGTGGTGAGCTTACGAGGGTAATGATAATAATACTTTTTTTGAAAAATGGATATTTTCCACTTATTGATGAACCAACGAATCATTTAGATTTAAAAGGAAGGGAAATATTAGCTGAGTATTTGAATAGAAAAAAAGGATTTATTATAGTGTCTCATGATAGATATTTTTTAGATAAATGTATAGATCATATAATAGCCATAAATAAATCAGATATAAAAGTATATAAAACTAATTATACTGAATGGGAATATAATTTTGAACTTCAAAAAAATTATGAAAGAAAAACTAATGAAAAATTGAAAAAACAAATAAATCTTTTAGATGAAGCTTCTAAAAGAAGTAGAAAATGGTCATCTAAAAAAGAAAAAGAAAAAGCTGCTCATACGGATAAAGGTTATATAGGAGCACAATCTAAAAGGCTTATGAAGCAAGCTATGGTTTTTGAGCAAAAAATAGAAAAAAGTATAGAAGAAAAAAATAAATTATTAAAAAATGAAGAAAAAGATTATGATTTAAAAATATTTGTGGATGAAAAAGTTCCAAATAATATATTAGAAATAAGAGATTTAAAAATAAAATATGGTGAAAAATATATAATTCGAGACTTTAATTTAAATCTTTATAAAGGTCAAAGATTATTTATAAAAGGTGAAAATGGAAGTGGAAAAACATCTATAATAAATGCTATATTAAATAAAATTGATTATGAAGGTCAGATAATAATTCCGGCTCATATAAAAATAAACTATGCATCGCAAATACCAAAATGGAAAAACGGAACAATAAAAGAAAATTTAGAAAAAGAAAAATTAGATGAACAAAGGTATAGAGATATAATAGCTTGTTTTAATTTAAGAGGAAATATATGGAATAAAAATTTAGAAACATTTTCTGATGGAGAAAAAAAGAAAATAGAAATTGCAAGAAGTATAGTAGAACCAAGTGGACTTTATATTTGGGATGAGCCCATGAATTATTTAGATATAATAATAAGAGAAAAAATAGAAGAAGCAGTCTTAGAATCAAATCCAACCATGATCATTATAGAACATGATAAATATTTTATGGAAAAAATAGCTACCAATATAATAGAAATAAATTAAGAAACAAACGAAAAGCTGGAGAATTTGCTCCAGCTTTTCGTTTTAAATTTTCTAATAAGTTTCATAAAGAAAAAAAGAATGAAAATACATTTTTATTTTAATCTTTATTATAGATATCTTTAGAATTGTTAAGGAAAAATAAAAAAAATTAATCCTTCTTAATAAAACTTATTAAAAAAACATAAAAACTAAAATCCTTTATTATAAAGTATTTTAAAGAAGTTTTATCATGAAACAAAATAAAATTATTGTTACGCTATTTGAGAATATTTTATATCATAGTAATTTAAGTCTAAACATTAATACATGTCTATAATTGTCTATAATTAATATTTCACTTGATATAAAATAATGTTAAACTTAAGCTGAAATGGTGAAAAAAATTTTTGGAGGGATAAATCTTGAAGAAATTATTTAGCATATTCTTATTGATATTAATAGGGTTAATAGGATTTTCACAGTTAGAGGTTAGATCTATTAATATTTCTACAAAGGGTGCAGAAAGAATGCCTTTTATGTTTGAAGATGAACTATATTTTGTTGATCAAAATCATGATATAAGAGTGAGCAAATATATAAATGGACAGTTTTCAATGCCAAGAAAAATAAAAGGAGATATAAATACAGAACAAAATGAATTATATCCAAATGTTTTATTATTAGAAGGAAAAAAAATAATGTATTTTACAAGGTATACTCCTGTAACAGATTATGATGTTTATAAAGCAGAATACAATGAAAATACAGAAGAATGGATAAATGTATCTAAAGTTGAAGAGCTTTCAACATCAGAACAAGAATGGGGAATTAGTGTTAGTCCAGATCATAAAAAAGCTTTTGTAACAACTAAAGGTATTTATAATAATTTATCGAATGTTGGTGGAAGAGATATTTGGATGTTTGAATTTAAAAATGGAAAATGGATAAACCCTATAAATTTAAAAGAAATAAATACATCTTTTGATGAATGGGATGTTTTCTATTATTTAGATAAAAATGAATTATATTTTTCTTCTAAAAGAGATGATTCTTTTGGAGGGTATGATATATATTCATATTCATTGAATACAAAAAAAATAAATCATTTAGATAGAAATATTAATTCAGATAAAGATGAAAGAAGTTTTTTCAGAAATAAAGATTTAATGATATTTACAGGAAAATCAAGAGATGATGGACAAGGGGGATATGATTTATTTATTCATAATATAAACCCTGAAGAAATTCATATAGAAAAAACAGAAGAAAAAATTTCATCAAATATAAATTATGAATATTTTATATTTGCAGGATTAAGTTTATACCTAATACTCAAAAATATTATATAAATAAAAGGGGGATTTTCTTAATGAAAAAATTACTTATACCTTTAATAGTTCTCTTGATTTTACTGGTTGGTTGTACAAAGACACCAACAAATGGTCAAGATATGTCGGGATTGAGAATACAAGTTTCGAATGATTTTATTTCTGATGGAGAGATGGGAGTTCCAGTAAATAGAGAGATTTCATGGAATTCAACAGAAGTTGATAAATATCAAGTTATGCTTAAAGAAGGAAATGAAACTTTTAAAATAATTGAAGAAACTAAAGCAAAAACATATGCTTTGGAATTAAAAGAAGCTACAAAATATCAATTAAAAATAATAGCTTTAAAAGATGATAAAAAGGTTGAAACAGATACAGTAGAATTTTTTACAGAAGGTACTTTTACAGCTCTTGAAGAAACAAACATAATGAAATCTATTAATTCTAAATTTAGTTCTGGTTATGTTAGAATGCCATGGTTTTTAGAAGATAAAATGTTTTTTATTCATACAAGCGGAGGATATAATCTTTATGTAATTCAAAAAAATTCTGATGAATCATGGACATCTCCTTTAAAATTACCTTCTGAAATAAATGAAGATGGTAAAAATATTATATCTCCAGCTGTTATTAAAAATGGTGAAAATTATAATATTTATTTTTTAAAAAACAATGAAAGCACAAAATATGATGTATATATTGCAGAATATAACTTTGAAAACAATAAAGTTTTAAGTATTGAAAAAATAGATTCTTTATCTTCTTCAAATGAGGAATGGGATATTTGGGTTAATGAAAATGAAGATGAAGTTTATTTAACTTCTTATGGACCATTTTCTGGTGTTGATTCTGGAAATAGAAGAAGTGTTTGGAAAGGTATTAAAGAAAATAACAATTGGAAAGTTTCCTTAAATGAAGAATTAAATACAGCATATACAAAAACTATAAGAAATATATTTAAAATAAATGATAATAAATTCATAATGGATGATTCAGATATTTTTGTGGTTTATAAAACTAATGAAGTATTTAGTGCATATAAAATACCTTTAAATATAACAGATAAAAATGAAAGAGAATCATTTTATATGAATGATAAATTATACTTTGTATCATCTGCATCGGGAGCTTATTCCATTTATAGTGTACAATTTTAAATCAGGAGTTGAAAAATAAATGAAAAAAATAATGCTAATATTGATACTATTGATATCTATAATGAGTTTTTCAAATGTAGACATATCAGGGACTACAGAGATATTCTATAATTTTAGACCATCTTCAGGTTTGAGTTCAGATGTGGGACTTTGGCTTGATAGAGTTGGTTTAACAGCACAAAGTGATGATTATTATGCGAGATTTTATTTAACAAATCAAGATAAAGGTGGATCTATAGGACCAAATCAATTTTATTTTGATCAACTTTATGGAATTTATTCTATAAAAGATCTCGACATATTTTTTGGTAGAAAAAGATATAGAGATTTTACATTTCAACTTGGAAATTATTCGCTTTCTGAAGAAATGAAACATGGTGGAGATACTTTTGTAAGTATTCAAAAAGATCTTGGAATGGGATTAAATACAAAATATGGAACATTTTATACAGTTACAAATCCTTCATCACCTTTGATAGCATCATTTTTATTTAATGCAGAATATAAAGATATAAAATCAAGTCTTTATTTAGAAAATATCAAAAAAAATGATGAAGATAAAATACAAGGAAAAATTTCAACAAGAAATAGAGTAAAATTTGGAGATATACAGATTTCGAATGCTTTTGGATACAATCTATACAATAAAACGACAAAAGAGGGAACTATAACTTCTGTATTATTTTCAGGAAGAATAAATTTTATGGATTTTGGATTTATATTAGAAACAGATATTACAGATATGAAAAATCCGGTGTATCTCGGAGAAATAGAATATAAAAATGATAATAGTCTAAAAGCTGTTGCAAATATTATATATAAAAGTGGAGATACTAATAAAGATGGATTTTTAGATGAGCTTGATAAACATTGGAAAACTGCTTATTGGGTTGAATATGATATAACTAATAATATCAATTTACAAGCTAAACTCACCTTTGAAAATAAAAATGCTGAAGACAAAGAACCTATGATCCAAGTTAAATTTAAGTGGTCATTTTAATTGTAGGCCCGTTTAAACGGGCTTTACAATTAAACAAATATTTTCATAAAGAAACAAAATATAAAATAATAGGAGAGATTTTATGAAGAAAAATTTAATTTTTTTAATGCTTTTATTATCAACAATCACAATTTTTTCAAAAGTAAATGTTAAACCTTTAAACATATGTACTACAAAACTTGAGAGAATGCCCCAAAGAATTGGAAATACTTTATATTTTGTTGCAAATAATTATGATATATACGAAAGTCAATTTGAAAATGGAAAATGGAATAATCCTAAAAAAGTGAATGGTGAAGTTAATACATCAGCTAATGAAATAAATCCACATGTAATAATTAATAATGGTAAAAAAATAATGTATTTCGCAAGATATACAGATTCTGATACAAATTATGACTTTTATAGAGCTGAATTTGATGAAAATAAAAATATTTGGAAAAATGTTCAAACAGTAAATGAACTTAATACTAAAGCTCAAGAATGGGATATTTGGGTAAATCAAGATGAAACTTTAGCTTATTTTACATCTGCCGGAGAATATGAAGGTTCAAAATCAAAAGGTGGAAGAGATATATGGAAATCTGAAAAGAAAAATGGGAAATGGTGTACACCAGTTAATGTATCAAAATTAAATGATGAAGGAAATCAATGGTCGGTATTTGTTGATGAATCTGAAAATATTTATTTTGATTCTGCAAGAAGTGATGCATTAGGTGGTTATGATATATATGTTTATTTGAAACAAAAAGATGAAATAAAACATTTATCAAGAGATATAAATTCATTTTATGATGATAGAGCTATGTCTGTATATGAAAATAAAATTTATTTCACAACAAAAGATAGATCTAATGGTCCTGGATTTTATGATATTTATGAAGGAGATTTGTCAGGAGGTTTTTAATTGATAGAGTTAAGTGAAAAAGAAAAATTAGTTTTACATACAATTTGGAATAAAAAATTTGGAATTTCTCAAACAGATATAAAAGATAGTTTGAAAATAAGTAAAGCTACTATATCAAGAGCTGTTAACAAACTTCTTGATTATAAGTTTGTAAAAGAAGGCGAATTAATTCCAACTAATTCTAAAGGAAGACCTCAAAAGCTCCTTTTAGTTAATGACAAAAAAATACTTGTATCTGGAATAATGATTAGATCTAATCATTATAATCTTGTTGTTGGAAATTTGAATGGAGAGATCAAATATTCAGAAAAAATAGATATAAAAAGTATAGACATAATAAAATCAATAAATAATATTCCAAGCCATTTAAAAGAAAAACTTGGAGAAAAATTTGAAAATATAATGGCTTTTAGTATAGTAACTCCTGGATATGTAAATAAAAAAGATTATACGATAAGAAAAAGTTTTTTTGCAAAAAAACAAGAAATTTCTTTTAAAAATTTTATAAATGATTGGCCTATATTATTTCAAATCGAAAATGATGTAAATGCTTCTTTAATAACGAAAATATTATTCGATTCAGCTACTTTCAAAAGCACTTTTTATATAGATAAAGGATTTGGTGCTTCTTTTATAATAAACAATAAGTTAATAAGAGGAGAAAAAGGCGGAGAAGGAGAATTTGGCCATTTTCAGGTAGATCCAAAAGGACCAAAATGTTGGTGTGGAAAGAATGGATGTATTTCAGCTTTCTTTAGTGAGGGATATTTAAAAGAATATTATAAAAATATATTACCAAAAACTTATTTGAATCTTGAAAAAAATGTTTTTTTAGATACTCTAAGTGATTTATATAATGAAAGATTTACTGAAATATATGTGACAATGTATGAAGAACTTCTTGAAAAATTAGCAAATGCTATAACAAATGTGACTGATTTATTATGCATAGATAATATTATTTTAAATACTATAAATCCATTTTTTAGAGGTAACTCATATAAATTTTTAAAAGACAAAATAAATGAATATTCATCTAGAAATAATAAAATATTACCTATGATTTTTACAGAAAATGAAATAAAACAAATACCATTGGCAGTATCTTTAACAAGCCTTATAGGCGAAATATAGACAAGGGGGTAGTAGCATGAAAAAAATATTGACAGTATTTTTAGCTATAACTTTAATGAGTATAGCCTTTTCAAAAACTACATTAGTTCATTGGATGCATCATTCACCTAAGAGAGCAGAAATAATATATGAAATGTCTGAAGAATTTATGAAAGAAAATCCAGATGTAGAAATAGTTATACAATCTATTCCATATTCGGAATATAAAACAAAATTACTCGCAGCTATTGCAGCTGGTAGTGGACCTGATGTGGCACAAATACCAGCAGAAGCAATAGAGGAATTTTATAATTATCAAATAATTCAACCATTTCCAGAAGATATAGTTTCATCTAAAGAAATGTTAGAAAAAAATATAGAACCAGCTGTAAAAAATTTGATAATTGATGATGAAGTATATGGATTACCTACAGATATTCAAACAATAGTTTTATTTTATAATCCATATCTTTTTGAAAAAGCAGGATTAGATCCTGATAAAGCTCCAGAAGATTGGAATGAATTGATAGATTTTGCAAAAAAAACAACAGTTTGGGAAAATGATAAGATGATAGAAAGTGGATGGGGAATTGCAGGTTATCATCCGGTTTTAGAAAGTTTTATGCGTTCAGCAGGAGCAACATTTTGGGCAGATGGAGATAAAAAACAAATAAAACTTGAACAAGCTCAGATAGATACATACGAATTTTTTAGAAAAGCGATAGAAGAAGACAAAGTATATACACCAAAATTTGGTTCAAGATGGACAGGATTTAGACAAATAAAAGAAGCTATGGTTTTTGGACATGGTGCTATGGTAGGTTCTTTTAAAGTTGGAGGACATCCAGATCTCATTTTTAAAACAGCTCCAATACCTAAAAATCCAACAACAGGAAAAAGAATAACTTCATTAACAAGTTGGTCATTAGTTATAATGGATGATTGTCAAGAATCAGAAGCAGCAGCAAAATGGTTGAAATTTATAACTTCAGAAGATTCTCAAAAATTATGGCTTGAACAAACAGGAGAATTACCTTCATTAAAATCAGTTATAAATGATCCTAAATATAAAAATGATGAATTGTTTGGACCTATACTCGATTCTTTGAGTTATGCAGAACCAACATTCTCAAAAGGTTGGGCAAACCCTGCTGGTATGATGAGAGAAGTAGGCTATAATGAAATATTAAATAAGGGAGTACCTGTTAAAGAAGCAGCAGAAAAAGTTGTAGAACAAATAAATATTTATTTAGATGAAACATTCTCACAATTTTAAATAATGGCCCCATAAGGGGCTATTATATGGAGGTATACAATGAAATTATTCAATAAAAATCTTAATATATTATATATCCCAGGTATTCTTATAACTTTTATAGGTATGTTTTTACCAATTATTGCAGATAAAAAAATAATGTTTCTAAAAGATTTTAATTTCTTGGGACTTTCTTTTATCTATGTGTTTTTAGCTTTAATAATAGCAAATATCATTATTAATTTTACAAAAAAAAGAAAATTAATAATGATAGTATCTTTTTTACAATTGTTTTTTGTAATGTATTTACCATTTCTTGTAAAACAATGGAAATATGCATATAGAGCGAAATTTGTTTTGAACTTTTTTGAAAAAGCAAATTTTGGTTGGTATTTTTTATTGATTGGAAGTATATTTTTAATAATATATTCTTTTAAATTATTTTCTAAAAAACAAACAATACCATATATGTTCATAACACCTATGGTATTTGGAGTAAGTTTCTTAACATTTTTCCCAGCAATATTTGCTGTGATAATAAGTTTTAGAAAATGGAATATATTAATTCCAAATAAACCTTTTATAGGATTAGATAACTTTGTAAAAGCTTTTACAGATGAATATTTTTTAAATTCCTTATGGATAAGTTTTAAGTATGCATTGGCAGTTATACCAACAAAAATAATAATATCATTTTTATTTGCATATCTTATATATTCTTTACCTAAATTCAAAGGTTTTTTTAGAGTAGTGTATTTTTTACCTACAGTTACATCTGTGGTTGCAGTAAGTGTTATATGGAATTGGATATATCATCCATACTATGGACTTGCAAATTATATTATAGGATTATTTGGAATGAAACCTGTAGATTGGCTTGGAGATCCATCAATAGCTATATGGGCTGTTGCAGCTGTTTCTATTTGGAGAGGACTTGGTTATGATATTATAATATTCCTTTCTGGATTAAATGATATACCAGAAGCTATTCTTGAAGCATCAGAAATAGATGGAGCAACGAGATGGCAAAAATTTTGGAAAATAATAATTCCTCAAGTAAAACCATCTTTAATATTAATATTTATAACATCTACTATAGGTGCTATACAAGTATTCTCTGAAATATATATGATGACTGGTGGTAATGCTGATACAAAAACAGCAGTTTATTATATATGGGAATATGGTTTTAGTAGACTTCAAATGGGATATGCAAGTGCAATGTCATTGATACTTTTTGCTATTATATTAACTATAACACTCATTCAAATGAGAGTCACCAAGCTTCTCAAGGAGGATTGATTATGAGATCCAAGAAAAAAAGTGAAAGATTATTTTATATCATATGTTATGTAGTTTTATCATTATTTGCGGTTGTTATGATAATGCCATTTATATGGATGATACTCTCAACATTTAAACCACAGAATGAATTAATGACATTTCCACCCAAATTTTTTCCAAAACATTTTACCTTAGACAATTATAAAGAGGTATTAACAACAGTACCCTTTTTTAAATATTATTTAAATTCACTTTTAGTAACAACTGTATCAGTTATTTTAGTATTATTTACTTCATCAACAGCTGGATTTGCATTTGCAAAATATCAGTTTAAAGGAAAAAATCAAATATTTAAATTATTGGTTAGTGCTATGATGATACCTTTTCCTGTAACTATAATTCCATTATATATAATGATATATACATTAGGATTGGTAGATTCATATATAGCCTTAATAATAACTGGTATAGTTAGTATATTTGGAACATTTTTAATGAGACAATTCATATTAGGAATTCCGAATGATTTATTAGATGCAGCTCGTATAGATGGATGTAATGAATGGATGGTATATAGAAAAATAATACTTCCAAATATAAAACCTGTATTATCTGCATTAGCTATATTTTCATTCATGGGTGTTTGGAATGCTTTTCTATGGCCATTATTAGTTGTTAATGGAGATAAACATAGAACAGTTCAACTTGGGGTACAATATTTTACCCAACAATATGGAGATCTCGTACATCTTCAAATAACTGCAGCTGCAATGGCTGTATTACCAATAATAATATTATATTTATTTTTACAAAAACAATTTATAAAAGGAATAACAATGACGGGTTTGAAAGGATAGTGTTTTAAATGAAAAAAATTTTATCTTTAATAATAATATTAAGCTTAATGATAGTATCTTATGCAAAACCTAAAAATGTTATTGTAATAATGGGAGATGGCATGGGATATAATCATGTGTTATTATCTGAACTTTTATGTCAAGCAAATAATCTGGAGATAGCAACAAAAAACTTTCAAGTTGCTTCTCTCGTAAGAAATGATACTCTTGATAATGTGGTAACAGATTCTGGTGCGGCTGCAACAGCTTTTTTTTGTGGAGAAAAAACAAAATTACAGTATGTTGGAATGGATAAAGAACAAAAATCTTTAGATTCTCTTGGAAGAATATTAAAAAGAGAAGGTTATAAGGTTGGTTTAATTACAAATACAAGATATTATGATGCAACGCCAGCGGGTATTTATGCACATGCACATAGAAGAGATACAGAAAAAATTACTAAAGATCTTGTTTCTTCTAATTTTATGGATTTTTTTGTAGCAGGAGGATTTGAAAAATTAGGAGTAAATCCTTTTACTATGAAACCAAAAAAAGATTCTGAATTAAAAAAAATAAATGAAAATGGTTATAAAGTATATGGTAATAATTATGAATTATTGTTTGATTCAAATCAAGAAAGGTTTATGGCTTTTGTAGCCCCTGGAGATAAAAATTTTGAAAATGAATTAATAACAGGAGAATTACCTTTTATAGATGTTGTCGAGAAAACAGTAGAAAAAATAAAAGACGATCAACCTCTTTTTATGTTTGTTGAAGCTGGGAGAATAGATGATGCTTCTCATATAAATAATACAGAAGCTGTTAAAAGTGAATTATTAATGTTCCAAAAAATTGTAAATTATTTAACAAAAGAATTTAATCCTGAAGAAACATTGTTTATAATATTTGCCGATCATGAAACAGGAGGATTGTCTATTTTTAGTTCTACTGTTGATGGAAGTGATATAACAATAAAATGGAATCATACAGATCATACAGGCACATATGTTCCATTTTTAACCTATGGAAATTCTAAAGATATATTCCCAAAACAAATGCATCTTGAAAATGTCAAGGATGTACTTCTCAAAACATTAGAGGTGGAATAATGAAAAAAATATTATTTTTAATAAGTTTAATAACTTTATTTACAATTAGTTTTGCAACTCCATTAAAAGTGATGACATACAATATAAGACATGGACTTGGCGTAGATGATAAATTAGATTTTCAAAGAGTTATTGATGTAATAAAAGATCAAGATCCAGATATATTAATGATTCAAGAAGTAGATGAAGGAAGAGCAAGAAGCTACGGTTTAAGGCAAGCAAAGATAATTTCTAAAGAAACTGGAATGGACTATTATTTTTATGCTACAGAAGGTAAGAGAGACTATGGAATAGCAGTTTTAAGCAAATTTAAACCAATAGAAAAATTTGGATATGATTTACCACAACCAAAATGGATGAAAGCTGTTCAAAGGGGAGCGGCTTCTATGATAATAGATGTAAATGGTCAAGAAGTAATGATAGTAAGCTTACATTTAGGCCTTGGAGGAATACAAGAAATTCAAACAGAATTGATGGAAGCTTATGAAGTTTCAAAAAAATATAATATTCCAACATTAATAGCTGGAGATTTCAATGTGGAATATTTTAATCTACAAACAGGAGTTATTGAATTTATGAAAGATTTTAAATCTGTAAATCATACAATAGATAAACAATTAAACACAATTCCAGCAGATAATCCAGGCCCTCAAATAGATTTTATCTTTTATTCAAACGATGATTTTAAAATAAAAGATGTATACACAGTATCTTCTTATGCATCGGATCATCTTCCAGTTATAGCTGAGGTAGAATTGAAATGAAAATCAAAGATAAAGTATTTATATTATTTATAATACTTTTTGGAGGATTTTATATGAATGCTCAAGATATAACATTTTTTAAAGAAGATATAAAAATAAAAGTTATGACTTATAACATAAGAGGTGGAAAAAGTTATCCAGATAATGTACAAAATTTAGAAAATATAATAAAAACTATAGAGAAAGATTCACCAGATATATTAATGCTTCAAGAAGTCGGTTATAGAGAAAGAATAAATTGGTTTGAATATAAAGAGCAAAAAGGGCAAGAACAAACAAAAATAATAGCTGAAAAATTTGGAATGGATTATTATTTTTATTTAACAGAAAATACAGATTATTTTGGAAATGCAATATTATCAAAATATCCAATAAAAGAAAAATTTGGATATGATCTTCCTTTACCAACTAATTTGACCTCAGAAGAACAAAAAAAAGCTTGGCAAAGAGGAGCTGTTGGATTAATTATAGATGTTAATGGTGTTGAAATAATGGTTATAAGTACTCATTTAGGTCTTTTAGGAATTAAAGAGGTAAAATCAGAGTTAAATGAAATATATAAAAGATCTATAAATTCAAATATGCCAGTTTTAATAGCGGGAGATTTTAATCTTGAATATGAAGAAATAAAATCTAATCTTTCTGCGATGTTTTATGATTTTGGATCTGTAAACCATGAAATAAATAAACGATTAAAAACAATACCATCTACAAATCCTAATAGGCAGATAGATTATATACTTGCGACAAAAAAAGATTTTAATATATATGACTGTAAGACAATATCCTCTCAAGCATCAGATCATATCCCTATTATAAGCATATTGGGGGTTAAAAAAAATTGAAAAAACTTTTATTTGTTACTATAGATTCTCTTGGAAATGATTTAATTGAAAAATCTAATGCAAAATTTATAAAAGAAATATTAAAAAATGGAAATACAATAAAAAATGTAAAAACAGCATTTCCTTCTCTAACAACACCTATGATGACAACCATATTAACTGGGAAGTATCCATTTGAACATGGCATATATTCAAATTCTGTATATGATTTTGAAAAAAATAAAGTTATAGGAAAGTTGAGAGATATAAAAGTTCCAACAATATCAGAAATATTAATGGAAAAAGGATATAAAACATTATCTGTGCAACATTTTATGCTTGAAAATAGATGTGATAAATACATACAAATAGATGGATCAAAACCAGAAAATAATACAAATTCAATAATAAAAGAATTAGATCAAAAAAATTATGATGCAATATTCACTATATATCAAAGTGTTGATTCTATTGGACATAAATATGGTGCCATGAGTAAAAAAAGAATAAATGAATTAGAAAAAGTAGATTCAGAACTTGAAAGATTATATGAATATCTCAATAAAAAATGGGGAGATTTTTTATTAGTAATAAATTCAGACCATTCTATGAGTTCATTTGAAAATCATAGCGATTTTTCTATAATAGAATTTATGGAAAAATTTGGATTTAAAGGAGATTTTTATGAACCAGGAAATAAAATACCTGAAAACTTAGATTATATAATTATTAGACAACCTACTGTACAGATATATTTAATAAGTAAGAAAGCTAAAATATTAAAAAAGAATATAATAAAAGATTTAAATGAAATAGAAGATATTGCAGAAGTATATGATCAAATAAAATTAAAAGAATTAAAAAATGAACACTTATGTGATATTGCTTACACTTTAAAAAGAGGCTACACTAATAATATAAGTAATATTTTGTTAAAGATAAGAAAGTTTGGATATCATGGAACATTCGAAGAAAACAATGCAATAATAAGTTTTTATGAAAATGGAATAAAAAAAGAGAATCTTAAGGGTTATGATTTAACTATAATACTTAATAAAACACTTGAACATCTTGAATTGAGTATTAATTGAGGAGATGATTTTATAAAATGAACCCTAAATACGACTTACACATGCACACATTCTATTCAGATGGTTCACAAAGCTTTGAAGACATATTGAAAAAAGTAAAAGAAATAGGTCTTAAATGTTTTGGAGTTACTGACCATTATGAAGTAGGACATAATTATACAGTAAAAGAAAATCCTGAAAAGTATTATGCACATTTTTTAAAAATAAAAGAAGAAGCAGAAAAATTTGGAATAACAGCTTTAATAGGAGCCGAAATAGGATTCAATGATTTAGAACTTCTTAAACCAAAAAATCTTCCAGAGATTGATTATATAATAGGTAGTGTACATCAAATGCCTCAAGAACTCGAAGAAAAAGAATATTGGGATTTATATAGAAAATATTTAGAAAATGCAGTTACAAAATATGATTTCCAAATACTTGGTCATGCTGAAGGATATCTTCCAGTAAATAAATTTATGAAATCTGGAAGTAGTTTTGAAGATAGAAGAAAATATGAAAAAATAATTGCAAAAAAATATTTTTCATTAGAATGGTATAAAGATTTGGCAAAAGAAATGAACAAAAATGAAATTGCACTTGAAATACATGAAATGTCAGAATCACCACGATTAGAAGTCATAAACTTGATGATTGAAAATGGTGTAAAACTAACATACGGAACAGATTCTCATGCAAATTATCAATTGGCTAAAAGAGATTATTTTAAAAAAGTTCTCAATGAATTAGAATTAAATGATGAAAACTTTTTAGACATAGAGGCAGTTAGGAGGAAATAAAAATGTTAAATATAGGATTAATAGGTTGTGGTATGATGGGAAAAGTTCATACCAACGCATATAAAAATCTAAAAGATGTAGATTTTAATGTAAAATATGTTTCAGATTTTATAAAAGAAAAATCTGATTTTTGTGAAAAAGAATTAAATACTTCAACAGCAACATTTGAAGAAATAATAAATGATGAAGAAATAGATGTTATAGATCTATGTACACCTACTTATACACATAAAGATTTAGCTATAAAAGCTGCAAAAAAAGGTAAAAATATATTTTGTGAAAAACCAATAGCATTAAATGAAAAAGATGCACAAGAAATAATAGATGTTTGTAAAGAAAATAATGTAAAACTCATGATAGGACATGTAGTTAGATTTTTTCCTGAATATAAAAAAGCAAAAATGTTAATAGAAAACAATGAAATAGGAAAAGCTACTATAGCGAGATTTTATAGAGGTGGTGTATACCCATCTCATGGAATAGATAATTGGTTTAATGATTTAGAAAAAAGTGGAGGAGTATTTGTAGATCTTTCAATACATGATTTTGATTTTCTAAGAACAATATTTGGAGAAATAGAATCAATAGAAGCAAGAAGTGCAAAAATATCTTATGGAAATATAAAAAATTTTGATCATGGAACTGCAATATTAAAATTCAAAAATGGAAAAATAGCTCATGTAGAAGGAAGTTGGGCAGAACCAGAAAATATGCCTATTAATTTCAAAACTGATTATGAAATATTTGGTGATGATGGAATGTTAAACTATGATTCTGAAAAGAGTTTAACATTTAGAATACAAAAAAACAAACAATATAAAAGAATGAACCCTTCAAATATAAATCCATATATGGAAGAAATAAAAGCATTTTTATTGAGTATTATTAACAATGAAGAACCTCCAGTAAGTGGAGAAGAAGCATTAAAATCATTAAAAGTAGCCTTAGCAGCAAATAAATCTGCCAAAGAAAAAAGAACCGTTTGTTTTGAGGAGATGAATTAATATGATTAAAGTAGGTATACTCGGAATAGCACATATGCATGGATATTCTTATGTAAATCAGTTAAAACAATTAAATGATGTAGAAATTGTTGGAGTCTTTGACAGAGATGAAGAAAAAGCTATGAAGGCATCAGAGACATTAAATATAAAAAAATATGATGATTATAATAAATTAATAGAAGAATCAGACTCTATTATAATAGCTTCAGAAAATTCATATCATAAAGAATATACGATAGCTTCAGCAAAACAGAAAAAAAATATATTATGTGAAAAGCCAATAGCTACAAATATAGAAGATGCTGAAGAGATGATAAAAGTATGTGAAGAAAATGATGTAATATTACAAATAGCTTTTCCTGTAAGATATGCTCCATCAGTATTTGAACTAAAAAAAATAATTGAAAATGATGAAATTGGAGAAATAGTATCAATAAGTTCAACTAATCATGGAAGAATGCCTGGTGGATGGTTTATACAAAAAGAATTGAGTGGTGGAGGTTCTGTAATAGATCATACAGTTCATGTCGTTGATGTTATAAGATGGGTATTAAATACAGAAATAAAAGGTGTTTCATGCAAAAAAAATACATTAAATCATGATATAAACGTTGAAGATTCAGGCCTTTTGATGATGGAACTTGAAAATGGAGCATTCATGACATTAGATTCAAGTTGGTCATATCCAAATAATCATCCTTATTGGGGAGATGTAAGAATAAGAATTGTAGGAACAAAAGGAACAATAAATTTAGATGTGTTTGATCCCAAAGTGACAAAGTATCTTAATTCTGGAACAAAATATGAAAATTATGCAGATAATTTTGATTATCTTTTGATAAAAGATTTTATAAACAATGTTAAAACAAATAATAAAAATCCTTTAACTTCTGGTAAAGATGGCCTTGAAGCTTTAAGAGTAGCTGTTTGGGCGTATAAAAGTTCAGAAAAAAATAATTTTTTAAATATAAAAAAATAAAAAATAGCTCCTTTAAGGAGCTATTTTATAAAAGAATTTTTAAATTTTAAATAGTCTATATTACTTTTATTAATTCTTGAAATTTCAGCTGCTTCAGCCATAAAATGACTTTCAATCAAATTAAAATCATCTATATTTTTATTTGAATCAATGAAGTTTATAAAAAAATCCATCAATTTAAAATCAGAACCATTATGAGCAGAAACATATTCTGGTTTTATGTTTATAATCTCTTTAGTATCATTTATGAAATCAAATATTTCTATTATATTCTTTTCAAAATTTCCAATTATTTCTCCATGTGAACCACTTATTTTTATTATTCTTGTCTTATCATGAGTAAATGCATTTAATTTAAATACAACATTTATACCATCTTCAAATTCCATCAAAACTGTTTGATTGTCTAAAACATTGTTATCACATGTATAAACACATGTTCCATATTGTGTGTTCTTTAATGCATTTAACCTTCCTTCATAAGATAAATCATTAGTTATTGTATCAACAGGCCATCCTTTTAATTCCATATTTAGATATAATTTCTTTGCCGAATAAGGACATTCTTCTTCTACTGAACATTCTAAGCATTTATCAGAAGAGTTGTTAGGTTTATTAATAGAATTAAAAAGACTTAAATTTCCATAAGAAAATATAGACTTACATGGTTTATCAATTAACCATTGAATTATATCTAAATCATGACAACTTTTTGTTAAAATTATAGATGCCGTTTCAATAGAATTATTCCATCTTCCTCTAACATAACTATGAGCCATATGAAAATATCCAATATTTTCATTTTGTTCAATTGAGATTATTTTTCCTATTTTATTATTTTTTATAAGATTTTTTATTTCAGAATAAAACTCTGAGAATCTTAAAACATAACATGGCATTATAAAACGTTTTAATTCTTTAGCTTTCTTTATAATTTCTACAGAATCTTCTATATTTGTAGAAACGGGCTTTTCTATTAGAATATCATAACCAAGTTTTAAAAATTCTAAAGCAGGTTCTTTGTGAAGTTTATCCATAGTAGAAATTACTACAAAATCGGCTATTTTACCAAATTTAATCAAATTTTTCCAATCTTTTACACTATAATTTTCATCTATATTATGTAATTTTTTAAAATATTCTCTTTTAAATTCATCAGGTTCGGCAACTGCAATAAATTTTAATTTTTCTTTTTTTTCAATAGCATAAGCACCATAAGCATGTATACCCCTTTGTCCGGCACCGATAAGAATAGCACTTTTCATATAAATAACCTCCTTAAACTATACAATTAAAGTATACCAATTAATCTGTTTAAGGAAAATATTAATAATATTAATTATTGATATATTTTATAAATACTGAAACTAAATGATATTCTTTTCAAAACAAATAAAAGGTTCTTTTTTATTTCTAAAATAAACTTTTCCAACTTCAAAGTATCCAAGTTTTTTAAATAAATTCTGTGCTTTTTTATTCATTGAAAATGTATCAATCCTTATAGAAAATACATTTGATTTTATAGCTAATTTTTCGGCAAATTTCATGAAATCAACAGCTATTCCTTGATTTTGAAAATTTGGATCTATAATTATTCTATGAATTACAAAAGAATTATCAGAGGATATTTTCCATTTAATATTTTTATATTCTTCAGCTTGTATTTGATTTATACATGCAGCAGCAACAATCTGATCTCCCTTTATAAAAACATATAAATCTCCATTTTCGATATCTTTTAAATAAATATCTTTGGTGGGATAAGAACTATCCCATTGTGGATTTCCTTCAGAGATCATTTTATTGACAACATCTTTCATTATATTAACTATTTTAGAGATATCATCTTTGATTGCTTTTCTTATCATTTTTTTAACTCCTTTAAAGTTTAAAGAGTATATTTGATGATTATATATTTTGGGAGATTTTAAGAGAAGTCTAATTAAGAAGCCATAATTTTATAATACTTTAAAAAATTCCATACTCGTATAAAACCATCTTAGAAAAATCTAAGATGGTTTTATTGATTAACTAAGAAGTCTTTGAATTGGATCGGAACTTTCATAATTTAGTATATCTTTTGCAAGTTTTATATTTTCTGAATTATTACTTTCACAAATATTCTTTCTTGTTTTTAATACACTTGCAGGATTAACGGAAAATTCATTAAGTCCAAATCCACATAGTAATCTTGTGAAACTTGGATCTGATGCTAATTCTCCACACATTCCTACAGAGATATTATTTTTATGAGCATTACTTATTATTGTATTTAAAATTCTTATTATTGCTGGATTGTAAGGATCATAAAGTGATTGAACTTTGTCATTAGTTCTATCAACCGCCGTAAAGTATTGAATCAAGTCATTAGTACCTATACTAAAGAAATCAACATGCTTTGCAAAGATATCGCTTAAAATTGCAGCTGATGGAACTTCGATCATCATACCAACTTTAATATCTTCAGAAAACTTTATTTGTTCATCTTTTAATTCATTTTTAACTTCTTCAAGTACTTTTTTAGCCTCGAATAATTCTTCAACACTGGAGATCATAGGGAACATTATTTCAAGTTTTCCATATATACTTGCTCTTAATAAAGCTCTCAATTGAGTTTTAAAAATATCTTTTCTATCAAGACAAATCCTTATTGCTCTGTATCCCATGAAAGGATTCATTTCTTTTGGAAGATTAAGATAATTAACTTCTTTATCTCCACCTATATCTAAAGTTCTTATAATTACAGGTTTATTTTGCATACTTTCGAGTACTTTTTTATATATTTTGAATTGTTCATCTTCTTCAGGTAAAGAATTTCTATCCATATAAATAAACTCTGTTCTGAATAATCCTACACCTTCGGCATCATTTTCAAGTACAAATTCAACATCTTTATGATTTGCTATATTTGCAAATACTTTAAAAGATTCACCATCTTTCGTAATTGTTTTTTTATTTATATATTTTTTTAATTCTTCTTTTTCTCTTAAAAAATCTTTTAAAATCAAATTATATTCTGAAATTGTTCTGTCATCAGGATTAACAAAAACATCTCCAGAATCTCCGTCAACAATTATTTCTACATTATCATCTATTTTTTCAAATATAGAATCTATTCCAACAACTGCCGGAATACCCATTGTTTTTGCAATTATTGATGTATGTGAAGTTTTACCGCCTACTTGAGTGACAAAACCTTTTACCTTGTCTTTATTCATAGATGCAGTATCAGAAGGAGTTAAATCATAAGCAATTATTATACAATCTTCTGAAATATTAGAAAGATTAGGATCTTTTATACCAAGAAGATTTCTTAACATTCTATCTGATACATCTTGAATATCTACTATTCTTTCTTTAATATATTCATCATCTATAAGACTAAAATTTTGTATTAAAATATCTCTAACTGTTTTTATTGCAAATTCTGAATTAATACCAGTATTAATTTGTTCTTTTATATTTGAAATGAATTCTGGATCATTTAAGAACATCTTATGAGCTGAAAATATTTCAGCTTCATCTTCACCAATATCTTTTTTTGTTTTTTCGTATAATTCATCCAATTGTTTTTTAGAAATATCTACAGACTTTTCAAATCTTTTAATTTCTTCATCAGTATTCGATATATTCTTTTTCTCTATAATAATTTCTGTTTTTTTATATATAAAAGACTTTGAAATAGCTATTCCTTCAGAAACACCAAGTCCTTTTAAATTTAACATAAAAAACACCTCAATCTTCAAAAGAATTAATTAAATCAGTTAAAGCTGAAATAGCTTCATTTTCATCTGCTCCATTAGCGATTAATTTTATTTCAGTTCCTTGAGTTACGCCTAAAGATAAAACTGAAAGAATTGATTTTGCATTTATAGATTTTCCATTAGCCTCTAATTTGATATCACAATTAAAAGAAGCTGCCTTTTGTGAGAATAATGCTGCTGGTCTTGCATGTAATCCTGTCTTGTTTTTAATTTTTAAAGTTTTTTCCATTTAAAAACTCCTCCTTAAATTTAATTTTTATGACTAAATCATTTTTATTAACAATCAATTTTTCAGTATAATCCATATCCTCAATACACTCAGTATCTGTTATTAAAACCATAGTTACTGGAGAAATATCCTTAGATTTAAAAAAATTTAAATCGAGTTTAGCCATTAGATCTCCTTCTTTTATAACATCATTTTCTGAAATATAAAGATCTAAACCTTCTCCTTTTAAATGTACTGTATTTATGCCAATATGAACCAAAATATCTTTTCCAAAATCAGTTTCTATTACAATAGCATGCTTTGAATCAAATATACTCTTAACTCTTCCATTTACAGGAGAATATACATTATTTGAATCTGGAAATATTGCAAATCCATCACCGGCAAGTTTCCTTGAAAAAACATCATCATCTACATCGCAAATATTAATCAATCTACCTCTGCAAGGTGATTTTAATGAAAGAATTTCATTCAAGTTATCTTTTATGATACTTTTATTTTCATTTGTTATTAATATTTCATCTTTTATTATCTTTGAATTTATACCAAAAACTATTTGAACACCATCATTTTTAAAAAATACTTCTTTTGCACCATTTTTTAAAAGAGTTTCTCTATTTACAATATCATTATTCAATAGTTTGACTCTAAGTCTTGTATAACATGAATCTAAATCAAGAATATTAGATTTTCCACCTAAAGAAGATATTATTTTTTGTATATTTTCTGAAAATAACATAATCACTCCCCCTAAATAAAAAATCAGGCATCAACCAAATAAAACACTAATAAGTGCTTTTATTTAGCTGGTGCCTGATCTCATCAGTAACACGCAAAATATTTATATTATAAATTTTTTAGTTTATATACATGAACAGCTATAAAACCTAATTCATCATCGGATAAACTTATGTTTAACTCTTCAAATATTATATTGTTTATTTCTTTTGATATTTCATACTCTTCACTCATTTTATTTAAAATATCTTTGAGCAGAGGATTAGAAATATTTTTTTTATCATTATTTCTTTTTATGCAATCTTTTATATGGTCTATAAATCTTTTGAAATCAAAGGGATGGTTCAAAACATCTATATTTTTATTGGATAAGAGTTTTTCAATCTTATTAACTATTTGATTTAGTTTTATCAAATCTTTTTTTGATTTAGATTCTTTGGCAGAATTCAAATGCAAAGCTATAAAACCTGCTTCATCATCTGGAATATTTATACCTGTTTCTCTTTTCAAAATATTCAAACATTCTTTTGCTATCTCAAACTCAATTGGAAATAAAAATTTTGTCTCTTCTAAAAAAGGATTTTTTAATGATATGCCTTCTTTAAGTCTTCTAATTGCAAAGTTTATATGATCTATCATTCCAAGATGAGTGTCAACTTTAAATTTCATATCGAGTTTTTTTGACGCCAAGTTAAGTATTTTTTCTGTTATTAAAGCAATTTTTGGATCTATATCAGATAAAATATCTTTGTTTTTAATCAAATCAGATTTCTCAGTAGATATAAATATATGCTCAACAGTATCGATGTTTTTTACATAAGAACCTTTTTGTCTTGCAAAACCTATACCTTTACCTATCAAAATAAAATCTTCATCATTTTTTTCAACAAGTACAACATTATTGTTGAATACTTTTTTTATTTTATATTCGTTCACATTATCACCCTCAGTGAACTATTCGAGTTCAATTATATTATCATTTGATACAACATGTCAAATCTGAATATCTCTGAATAGTCCTTAATATATCTTAATAGAAGTTATTAAATAGGTTTATTTATAAAAATTAGACCTCTATATAGTATACAACAAAAAAGTATATAAAATTTAACATTAAATTAAAAAATAGATGTTATTATATATGCAAATGATTCTTAAATGCGAATTATTTGCATTTAAAATTTAGGAGGTTAAAATGAAAAAATTTATATTATCAATTTTATTATTTGTATTTATATTTAGTTCTGGATATGCGGTAAAAATATCAGTATCTATGAATCCTTATTATCTGTTGTTAAAAGATATAGTTGCTGAAGAGGATACTGTAAATCTTATAATTCCTGTTGGAAAAAGTCCGCATACATATTCTTTAAGTCCAAATGATTTAAAAAATATATATGATTCAGATGTTGTATTTTATAATGGCCTTGGTGCTGAAGTTTTTATAGACAAACTTTTGGACAATTTAAAAAATAAAGGTATAGAAACTATTGAATTTGGGAAAAAAATACCACATTATCTTTTAATAAATTCATCCAAAGCATCACATGATCATGATGAAGAAGATGAACATGAACACCATCATCACGGAGTTAACCCTCATGTTTGGCTTGATACTTTGATAATAAGAGATTATGTTTTACCACAAATAGTTGAAACATTATCAGAAATTAATCCAGACAATGAAGAAATATATGAAGAAAATGCTAGAAATTTTGTAGAGAAATTTGATAAAATGGATAAAGAGTTTATTTATAAAATGAAAAATACTGAAAGTTCGATAATGGTTTTTCATAATGCTTATCCATATTTTACAAAAAGATATAACATAAAAACAGGCGGAGTCATACAAACATCACCAGGTATAGATCCATCATTATCTCAAATGAAAGATACGATAAAACAAGCAAAAGAAAATAATGTAAAAGTGATATTCATAGAGCCTCAACTAAGTGATGTTGCAGCAAAAAAAATAGCTGCCATGCTTGGAATTGATATTGGTATTTTAGATCCATTAGGAAATACTTCTTATAATAGTATAATGGATTTATATGAATATAATTTTGATGCCATATATAAATTCTTAAATAAATAATAGGATATTTTAGTAATTTGGAATGGATTTTGGGGCCTTTTTTTTAAGCCCCCTTTTTCTCATTTAAAAAAGAAGGTGATTCTATGAAGCTAACAAAAGCGAGAAGAGATATTTTAGAAATATTTAAAAATTCAAATTATCCATTGAGTGCTGAACAATTATTTGAACTATTGAAAAAAGAATATGATTTATCAACGATATACAGAAATTTAAATTTTTTTGAAAAAAATAGTGCATTGAAATCTATAGTTTTTTCTGATAAAGTAAAGTATTTTTATTCTGGAGAAGGACATTTTCATTTTATATATTGTGTAAAATGTAAAAAATTTGAAAAATTTGATTTATGTTATGAAGATAAGATTTCTCAATATATTAAAGAAAATTTAAAATTTGAGATATTAAATCATACGCTTTATTTTGAAGGGATATGTCAAGATTGTAGAAATTGATAGGAGAATTATACATGAAAGATATTATGATAAATGTGAATAATCTTAACTATAAAGTTGAAAACACAGAAATATTAAAAGACATTAATTTTAATATATATAAAGGTGATTTTGTAGGGATTATAGGACCAAATGGAGCTGGTAAATCAACTCTTATAAAAATATTATTGAATGAAATAGAAGATTATGATGGAGATATAAAAATATCTGAAAAAATAGGTTATGTTGCCCAACATGATGAATTTGAAAGGGATTTTCCAATAAAGGCATACGAAATTGTATTGTTGGGAATGTATAAAAAAAGAGGTATTTTTAAAAGGTATAAAAAAGAAGATTATGAAAAAGTAAAAAAACTTATGAAAATACTTGAAATAGACTATTTATATGATAGAAAAGTTGGCAAATTATCTGGAGGAGAATATCAAAGACTTGCACTTGCACGTGCTTTAGCTTCCGAACCAAGTATCCTCATATTAGATGAACCTGAAGCAGGTGTGGATAAACAAGGACAAAATTTGTTTTATTCATTATTAAAAAAATTAAATAATGAAAAAAATATAACCATAATAATGGTAAGTCATGATTTGTCTATGGTTTTTAAAGAAACAACAAAAATAATGTGCTTAAACAAAAGTTTACATTGTCATAAAGATACAAAAGAAATGACAGCTGAGGAATTGAAAAAAATATATTCAGAAGATCTTGAATTACTTGTACATGTTGATGAATCAGTTAAGGTGGTAGATAGAAATGATTGAGATATTTCAATATGATTTTATAATCTATTCCCTTTTAACTGGTATACTTTCTGGAATAAGTTGTGCATTATTATCAAATCTTATAGTTTTGAAAAAGATGGAATTCATTGGAGATGGAGCTGCTCACGCTTCATTTGGTGGAATTGCTTTTGCAATTTTGATGGGATGGAATTTAAATATTGTTGGTATAATTACCGCTTCTATATTTGCCTCTATTATTTATTTAATAAGCAAAAAACAAAAAATACATGAAAATTCTATTATAGGAATGCTTTTATCATTATCTATGGCTTTAGGAGTAATATTTTTGTACATCAAACCTGGTTATACACCAGAAATTTCAAGTTATTTATTTGGTGATATACTCATGGTGAATAAACAAGATGTTATATTACTCAGTACAATACTTATTATAATTATTTTTTCGATCATACTTTTTAATAAAGAAATAAAATATTTTACATTTAATCAAAGAATGGCTAAAATATATGGAGTTCCAGTCAGTATTATAAATTTTATATTTTTATTGACAGTGTCCATAGTAGTTGTGACATCTGTTAAAATAGTTGGAATAATACTTGTAACATCATTATTGATAACGCCTGGTGTAATATCAAAAATGTGGGCTAAAACATTAAATCAAATGTTCATTATATCCTCATTTATAGGATTTTTCAGTTCTTCATTGGGAATAATAATATCTTATTATTTAAATATACCATCTGGGCCTTCAATAGTTGTAACTCTTTTTACGATGTTTATATTTTCATATATTTTAAATTATTCAAAAAAATTATTCTCATAAAACAATCTCATACATTTGTATGAGATTGTTTTTTTAAGATAAGTACAATATATTCAAGAAAATTGTATTTAACAAAACTTAAAAGATAAAAAATACGTTTAATCAACAATAATCATGAATAATCGTTTTTGACTTAAATTTGTATCTTTGATAAGATAATTAATAGTACTTAGGTGTGTAACTGAATTAAATCAGGCATAAACCTATATAAAGGAATTAAAAAAGGAAAATTCCCTTATATAGGTTTTTTCTATTTTGGGAGGGCTTTATATGATAATGTCAGGTGAGTTTGAAATACTTAAAATAATAAATAATAATGTCGTTTTAGCCCGTGAAATAAATTATAATAGAGAGATGATAGTAATAGGAAAAGGAGTAGGTTTTGGTAAAAAAGTAAAAGGAATCTATGAATTTAAACCTGGTGTTATAGAAAAATCATATATATCAAAAGATGATGAAATAAAATCAAATTTCTTTAAACTTATGGATCAATTAGACTCAGATGTAATAGGTGTAACTGAGGAAATAATAGCTTTAGGTGAAAAGAGACTTGGCAGATTAAATGCCCATATACATATTGCTTTGACAGATCATATAAGTTTTGCTATTGATAGGCTTAAAGAAGGATTGATTATAGAAAATCCATTTTTATTTGAAATAAAGACTATGTATCCTGAAGAATATGAAGTTGCTCAAGAAGCTGCTGATTTGATAAAAGAAAGATTAAATATGGAAATATCACCATCAGAAAAAGGATTCATAGCCATGCATTTGAACTCTGCAAGACAAGACAAAATGATTATGGAAACCTTGAAAGATACAAGGGTAGTTAAAGATGTTATAGAACTTATAAATCAAGAATTAAGCATAAAAATACAAGAAGATGAGATGAGCTATTCAAGACTTTTAACACATTTAAAATATGTTATAAGCATCATAAATGATGATAAAAACCTTGAAAATCCGTTACTATCAAATATAAAGAAAGAATTTAAAAAATCTTTCAAAATAGCTGAAAAGGTAACACAATATCTTGAAAAAGAATTGAATATAAAGTTGAGTGAACATGAAATTGGGTATCTTGCTTTACATATAGAAAGAATAGATCGTTTAA
Organism: Oceanotoga sp.; assembly: GCF_030445905.1. Taxonomy (NCBI): domain Bacteria; kingdom Thermotogati; phylum Thermotogota; class Thermotogae; order Petrotogales; family Petrotogaceae; genus Oceanotoga; species Oceanotoga sp. The sequence continues at coordinate 28,880 of NZ_JASUSU010000018.1, forward strand.
AAACTGAATAAAAGATAAGCGTGTAACTGAATAAAATCAGGCATGAGCTTAAACAGGGACAATTGATATTGTCATTATGTTTTAGTTCATGCCTTTTTTATATATAAAAATATAAAGGGGGAAGTATTGCTATGATGAAATATCTACAAAGACTTGGTAGATCTTTAATGTTACCAGTTGCAGTTTTACCTGCTGCTTCTATACTTATGGGTATAGGATATTGGATTGACCCAGTAGGATGGGGTGGAAATAGCATATTGGCGGCATTTTTAATTAAAGCTGGTGGAGCTTTAATAGATAATATGGGTATTCTTTTTGCTGTTGGTGTAGCTCTTGGAATGTCCAAAGAAAAAGACGGTTCATCTGGCTTGAGTGGACTTGTTGCTTTTATGACAATTACAACATTATTATCAACCGCAGTTGTTTCAAATCTTTTGAAAGTTCCTATTGAAGAAGTAAATCCAGGATTTGGAAAAATAAATAATCAATTTATTGGTATATTATCAGGTTTGATAGCAGCACATTGTTATAATAAATTTTCACATGTGAAATTACCAGATTTTTTAGCTTTCTTTAGTGGTAAAAGACTTGTTCCAATAATGACAGCTGTTTATATGCTTGCTGTTTCTGGAGTATTTTTATTTGTATGGCCTGTTATATATTCTGGACTTGTAGCATTTGGTTCAGCAATAGCAAGTCTTGGAGCTTTTGGTGCTGGAATCTACGCTTTTTTCAACAGACTTTTAATACCAACAGGACTTCATCATGCATTGAATTCAGTTTTCTGGTTTGATGCCATAGGAATAAATGATATAGGTAATTTCTGGTCAAATACTGCGGCAACATTCCCAGGAGTTACAACGGGTATGTATCAAGCAGGATTTTTCCCAATAATGATGTTTGGATTACCTGGAGCAGCACTTGCAATGTATCATACTGCTAAAGATAATAAGAAAAAATTAGCTGCAGGACTTTTAATGGCAGGAGCATTTTCTTCTTTCTTTACAGGAGTTACAGAACCATTAGAATTCTCCTTTATGTTCTTAGCACCTGTATTATATTTTATACATGCTTTATTAACAGGTATTTCTGTTTTTATAGCTGCAACTTTCAAATGGATAGCAGGATTTGGATTTAGTGCAGGTTTTGTAGACTATACTTTAAGTTTTAGAATACCAGCTGCAACTAATATATTAATGTTAATACCACTTGGCCTTGTAATGTTTGCACTTTATTATTTTATATTTAGATTTGTTATTCAAAAATTGGATCTCAAAACAATTGGTAGAGAAGACGATGTTGACGAAAATGAAGGAAAAACTTATTCTAAAGATACAAATTTTGATGAAATGGCAAAAATAATACTTGAAGGACTTGGTGGAAAAGAAAATATAGAATCAATGGAATATTGTATAACAAGACTTCGTGTTGAAGTTAAAGATAATTTAAAAATTGATGAGAAAAAAATAAAATCATCAGGAATAACAGGTATAATAAGACCTTCTAAAAAAGGAATTCATGTTGTAGTAGGTCCTCAAGTTCAATTTATGTATGATGCAATGCAAAAATATATGTGATTTTATGGTGGCCTAAAAAGGCCACCATATTAAAATAATATGAGGTGATTTTGATGATTAAAAGAATTCTTGACTTAAATGCTTCAGATATAAAAAATTTAAATAAAGAAGATATATTAAATTCTATTAAAGCAGCTGAAGGAAGAACAGTTATGAGTGAAATTATAGGTAAGTATCCACCTATATTAGGAGATGTTAGCAATGTTGAAGTAGCCTGTTCATTTGGGGCGGATATAATACTTTTAAATATGTATGATGTAGAAAATCCTGTTATAAATGGTTTGGAAATTCAAGATGATGAAAATTTTTTAAGAGAATTAAAAGATATAGTTGGTAGAATAGTAGGAATAAATCTTGAACCTGTGGATGAATCTAAGGAGCTTTTCGATGAAAAAATTAAAATTAGTGAAGGAAGATTAGCTACCGTTAATAATGTAAAAAAAGTTTTGGATCAAGGAGCTGATTTTATAGTATTAACGGGGAATCCAAAAACTGGTGTAACTAATGAAAAAATAATAAACACAATAAACAATATTAGAAATGAACTTGGTGAGAATGTCCTTATAATAGCAGGAAAAATGCATAGTTCTGGTAATGATGAAGAAATTATAAATCAAAAAATTGTTGAAGAATTTATTGAAGCGGGAGCAGATATAATACTTGTTCCAGCACCAGGAACTGTTCCTGGAATTACACTTCAAAAGATAACAGATATAACTTCATATGTTCATAAAAAAAATAAACTTATAATGACAACAATAGGAACATCACAAGAAGGTTCAGATGATTATACAATAAAACAGATAGCCATTAATTCAAAGATGGCAGGAGTAGATATACATCATATAGGAGATGCTGGAATGAGTCCGGGTATAGCAACTCCAGAAAATATAATGAATTATTCTATATCTATAAAAGGAAAAAGACATACATATAGAAGAATGGCAAAGTCGATAAAAAGATAGGAGGACTAAGTATGTTTGGCATATTTAAAAAAAGTGATAAAGTAGAATTGTATTCTCCAATATCTGGAAAATCAATCCCGATAGAACAAACTCCAGATCAAGTATTTTCTGAAAAAATAGCTGGAGATGGAATAGCTATCAATCCTGAAGAAGGATTAGTTGTTTCTCCTTGTAAAGGTGAAATACTGCAGATATTTAAAACAAATCATGCTATTGCCATAAAAGAAGAAAATGGGCTTGAAATATTAGTTCATCTTGGAGTTGATACTGTAAACTTGGAAGGTAAAGGGTTTGAAAGGATAGCCGAAGTAGGACAAAAAGTTAAAGTTGGAGATCCTTTGATAAAAATGGATTTAGAATTTTTAAAAGAAAATGCCAAATCTATCATATGTCCAATAATTATAACTAATATGGATAAAGTTGGAAATATTGAAAGAAATTACGGAAATTTAAAAAGAGGTCAAAGAATAACAAAAATAACTTTAAAGAAGTGATAGTTTTATAATTAAAAATTCATTGGTATAACCAATGAATTTTTTTTATATGTTATAATCATTTAGGGTGATATATATGATAATTGCTATCGGAGATATTCATGGATGTAAAAATGAACTCGAAAAGCTTTTTTTTGAAATAAAAGTTAAAAAACCGTCTTTAACTATTTTTTTAGGAGATTATGTTGATAGAGGACCAGATGTAAAAGGTACTATTGATAGTATGTTGGAATATGCTTCGGAAAATAAAAGTATTTTTCTTCTTGGAAATCATGATGATATGGCAAGAAGTATGTTATTTAATGATAAAAGGTATAAAAGAGATATCTGGAGAAAACAAGGAGCTGAACAAACATTAAAATCTCTTGCAGGGTTTTATGATGAAAATATAAGTGATTATTCGAAGTATGTAAAATATATTGATGAAAAATATTTAAATTTTTTAAAAAAGTTAAATACGATTTATTATATAAAAAATGATTATATATTTGTACATGCAGGAATAAGAGATTTTAATAAAGATATAGAAAATCAAGATGAAGATTATGAAATAAATATTATAGAAGATCCCAAAGATATATATCATTCATATGTATGGGAAAGAAACACTTTTTTTTCACATAAAAATAAGTATAAAAATTATATCATAGTTCATGGTCATACACCAACTGTAGCATTAGATAGATGGGGGTTTGAAATAACAGAAGAAGATTATAACAAACCTTTTTTTAGAAAAAATGATAATGATGAACTTATATCTATAGATGTTGATACAGGAGCAGTTTATGGCTATTCATTATCTGCGATTCTTATAGAAGAAGGAAAATTTGAAACTATATCAATAAAAGTATAGGAGGAAAATATGATTAAAAAAAATATAGGGATAGATATAGGTGGAACAAAGATGTACATGCTAGCTGAACATGATGGGAAATATATTGAAAAAAAAGTTCCTACTGGAAAAGAAATAAAGCCTGAAATGTTAAAAAAATATATAATAGATTTTATAGAAGATTTACCTTTTGGAGTAGAGGGAATTGGAATGGCTATTCCTGGATTAGTTGAAGATGAAAATAAAGTTAATTTTTCAAATGTAGTTCCAGGATTAAATGGGCTTAAATCAGAGTACTTTTCTTATAAAGGTGCAAAAGTTAAATTTATAAACGATGTTAAAGCGGCACTTGTTGAGGAAGCTTCTTATTATCCAGAAGATTATACTGTTAGTGTTTTTATGGCTGGAACTGGAATAGCAGTTGCAACAAAAACAAATAAAGAAATTGTATATGGTGCAAATAGCTGGGCTGGTGAAATTGGATTTGCACCAATTGCTGTAAAAGATAAAGTTTATAAATTAGATGAATTATCCAGTGGAGCATCAATATTAAAAAAATTTGATGGAAATGTGGAAGAATTGATAAAAAAATTAGAGAATGAAGATAAAGAGGCAGAAAAAATAATAAGGGAAGCTGGATATTATTTTGGTATAGGTCTTGCGATAACAATAAATTTATTCAATCCAAATATAATAGTTGTTGGAGGAAGTACATCTACATATAAAAACTACTTTGAAACAGCTTTAGAAGTTGCATCTGAAAATGCTTTAAAACAAGCTTTTGAAAGCTGTGAAATAAAAAGACCAAAAGATATGAAAAGAATAGTGGCTTTGGGTGCAAGGAAATATTTAGAAAAAGATTAAAAATCATTTTTTTAAAATTTTCAAATGGAATGGTTAACATTATATATGAAACAAAGTAAAATTGATTAATTTTGTTCTTGAATTTTGGGAGGTGTTTGATGGACAAGAATGTTAAACTATATATTGATTATTATGGAGATTTATCTTCAAATAGTAAATCTAAGTATTATGATTATATACAATCTAATTATGATATAAAAAATTTTTTATATGCAGGTAGTTATTGTGATATCACACCTTCTTTTTATTTTCCGGAAGGTGTTTATGTAGATTTATATAATAAAAAATTAAATAATTTTTTTGATTCTGATGAAGTTTTAAATCTTGTAGACTCAAAAAAAAGATATTCAGAAAGTTCTGAAATAAATTTTATAAAAACAAATTATGAAAATTTAGTTTATGATAAAAATGTTGATTTATTGATTTCTTTTAATGCAGGTTTTGTTTCAAAATATTGTGATAAATATTTAAAAAAAGAAGGATTATTGTTAGTTGATGATGATCAATTAGATGGAACTTATGCTTTTTTAACTGATAAATATAAAATAATAGGACATTTTGAAGACAAAAAATTTATTGAAGATGATACTTTAAAATTATCTATCGATACTGATGAATTATCTTTGGATATTTTTGAAGTTAATTATAATTATTCTAGATTAAAGAGAAGATTATACAAAAAAAACAATGCTTTAGTTTATTTGTTTAAAAAAATTATTTAATTTATATTGAAAAAAAGCCAAAATAATAATAAAAATTATTTTGGCTTTTTTATTTTAATCATTTTTTTTATCTATAAAGTTTCTTAAAGCATTACCAATTCTTTCAAGTAATAAATACATATCTCTATTTTTATTTAATTTTTTTAACATATACCAAAATAATGCAATACCTAGAATAGATCCTCCAGCATCATATATTAAATCAGTCATAGTATCGAACAAACTATTTTCTTGGGACATTCTATATCCAGGATAATTTTTAAAAATTTGATCAGATGTGAATTCAAATATTTCCCAAATAGTTCCAAAACTCAAAGATGTGAAAAAAGTATAAAGATTAACTTTCCAAACAAGAGTCGGTATTTTTTGTCTTGAAAAAGTTAATTCGAGTGATAAAATAATTGGGAAAATTATGAGAGCTAACCAAATTCCACCAGTTATATGCAGTATATCATCATAATATTCGTATTTGTTGTAAAATTCTAAAAACATACCAAAAAAGCTATGAAGAGCTATTTGAATGATTGTAAATGTTTTGATTTCTTCGAAAATTATAGAATTTGTAACCCATTCAAATATCCATACTACATAAACACCGAAAGCAAATATTAAATATCCAAGAAAATGAGGTAAGTTTAAACTCCAAAAACTTGCAATAACAGGTACAAATATTATTAAAGAAAAGAATAAGTTAAAATATCTCAGAAATTTGTAATATTTTGTGTTTGAAGAAAACAAAGTTTCTCTAACTATTTTATCTTTAAAAAGATATTTTGAGATATCATAGAACTCTTTTTTTAAAAAATTCAATGCTTTAGTCAAAGCAAATTTATTCTTCAAAATGATTTCCTCCCAAGTATTTTATTATTGATTAATTATGTTAATTATATCAAATAGGAAGGATTAAACATAATCTATAATTTAGAATTAATAATTTTTATATTATTTTAATCATTCTATTAACCTTTTGATTAATTCTTTTTTTGATGGAACTCTACCAGAAATTATAACTTTTTCATCAACGATTAAAGCAGGAGTTTTCATAACTCCATAACTCATTATTTCTGATAAATCTTTTATATGATTTATTTCAAAGGGTATAGAATTTTCATCTAAAACTTCTTTTGTAAGAATTTCAAGTTTATTGCAATTTGAACATCCACCACCAAGTATTTTAATATTTTTCATATAAATCTCTCCTTTATAAAATTATATTGAATAAATAACCTGTTAATATAATGCCAATAGAAGTAACTGCAAAAAAAATTAATATTAATTTAGGTTTTATCACTTTTCTCAATAAAATACCTTCGGGTAATGAAAGAGCTGTAGTAGCCATCATGAAAGCTAAAGCCGTTCCAATTCCAACACCTTTTCCAATTAATGCCTCAGCTATTGGAATTGTTCCAAGTGCATTTGAATATAATGGAACTGCTATTAATGTGGATATAATTACAGCTATTGGATTTTCTGGTCCAGCCCATTTTATGAGAAATTCTTCTGGAGCATAGCCATGAATAAAAGCACCAATTCCTATACCAATTAATAAAAAAATCCAAATTCTTTTAATTATATCTTTTACATTATTTATTGCGAAAAAAAATCTTTGATTTTGAGACATCTTTTCTATTTCAATTTCTCCCATTTTGATTTTATATACATAATTTTCTACTTCTTTTTCTAAATTAAGTTTTCCAATTATTAAGCCACCAAATACTCCCAATATTACTCCAGAAAAAATATATAAAATAGCTATTTTCCAACCAAATGATCCCAATAATATTGCAAAAGCAGCTTCATTTACTATTGGAGAAGTTATTAAAAAGGAAAAAGTAATGCCAAGTGGAATTTTTGCTTCAATAAAACCAATGAATATTGGGACTGAAGAACAAGAACAAAAAGGAGTAACTATACCCAATAATGAAGCTATAATATTTCCAGAGATTCCAGAAAATTTTTCTATGTATTTTTTTGTTTTTTCAGGTGGGAAATAACTTCTTATATAAGATATTATGAATATCATTATAGATAATAAAATTAATATTTTAATAATATCGTAAAAGAAAAAATGAACGGAAGATCCTATAGTAGAGTTTAAATCAAGTTTAAAAATTTCTTTAACTAAAATATTTATTAAGTTTTCAAGCCATATGAACATTAAAAATCCCCTTTTTAATTAATTTTTTTTATAGAACAAAATTTTAAACTATTTTCTTTAGAATTAAAAAAATTATAATCTTTTTCTAGTTGATCATAGGAGTTTAAATTTAAAAAAATATAATTTAATATTTTAATTAATAATAAATTATTTTTATTTAAAGAATAAAGAATATATTGTTCACTTTTTTTACCAGTTATAAAATCTAAATCCCTCAATTTAGCTATATGTTTTGATATTTTTGGTTGAGATTCTTTCATAATAAAAGATAGATCGCATACACACATTGGTGATTGGAATAAAAGCATCAAGATTCTTATTCTTGTTTCATCAGATAATAATTTGAATAAATTAGATAAATTTTCCATAAAATACCTCCAATATAATACTTATATACTAATATACGTATATGAGTATTATATTAAAAAAGATCATAAATGTCAATTACTAAATTTATTTTTTATTGTTACTTTTGTTAAAATATAATAAATGGAGGTGATTTTATGAAGGTTAAAATAGGAATAAAACCTTTCAATGAACAGAGAATACTTGGAAACATAATAGGTATATTTCTAAGAAATAATGGATACGATTATGAAATAATTGAAAGTGAACCTAAACTTGAAGCAAATATAAATGCTTTAAAAAATGGATTAATTGATTTTTATATTGAATATTCTGGAACAGCTTATAATGCAATTTTAAACCTACCAATTTATAAAGTATGGAAAGAGGATGAAGTATTTGAAGATATAGAAAAAGAATTTAAGAAATTGGATTTAAAAGTTTTTATAAAGCTTGGATACAAAAATGATTTTATACTTGCAATGAAGAATAAAAAAGAAGGCATAAAAAGAATATCAGACTTAAAAGATAAGGCTGATAATATGATATTTTCTTGTCCTAAACCTTATATTGAAAGACAAGACGGACTTCCTGCAATAGAATCTGCTTATAATATTAAATTTGAAAAAATTGTATCAAATATGCCAGATGGAATGTATGAGGACTTAGAAAATGAAAGAGTAGATATAATAACAGCTTTTTTAACAGATTCTCGTATAGAAAAAAATAATTTATATTTATTAGAAGATGATAAAAGAGCTTTACCACCTTATGAAGCTTTTATATTGCATAAATCTTTGAATACAGATATTTTAAATATTTTAAAAAGGCTTGAAAATAAGATAAGTAGTGAAAATATGCGAGAAATGAATTATGAATTTGATTTTAATAAAATAGAACCTGAAAAAATAGCAAAAATATTTGTTGAAAATAATCTATGAAATGTAGTATAATTGTTTTGGGAGTGATTTAAATGAAATATTTTTATACAAAAAAAATGAATAATAATATAAATTGGTGGTGGCATCTTTAAGGGTGCCAAAATTTGATAATAATAAGGCATCCGTTTAGGATGCCCTTTAAATTTTTAAGGGCTTTCTTTTGAGAAAGTCCTTTTTATTTATTAATTAATAATATTAAATATTAGATTGGAGGAATTCAATATGGAAAGAAAAAGAGTTTTAACAGGTGATAGACCAACAGGAAAATTACATTTAGGACATTATGTGGGTAGTTTAGAAAATAGGGTTAAATTACAACAAGAATATGATTGTACTTTTATAATAGCTGATTTACATATGCTTACAACAAAAAATTCTCAAGAAAACATAAAAGCTTCAGGTGATAATGCTGTTCAATTAGTTTTGGATGCTATATCTGCTGGTATAGAACCAGATAATGTTAAATTTTATCTTCAATCTGGAATTCCAGAAATGTATGAAATGTATACTTTATTTCAAAGTTTAGTAACTGTTTCAAGACTTGAAAGATTACCAAGTTTAAAGGATATGGCTAGAGATGCTAATATAGAAATGCCTTTTGCTTTGCTTGGATATCCAGTTCTTCAAGCAGCAGATATACTTTGCGTGAAATCTCATCTTGTTCCTGTTGGTAAAGATAATGTTGCTCATGTTGAAATCGCTAGAGAAATAGCAAAAAGATTCAATTCTATGTATGGAGAAATGTTTCCTATACCTGAACCAATGCAAGGTCAAGAAGCTTCTTTGGTTGGTATTTATGGAAAACAAAAAATGAGTAAAAGTGCTAATAATGCTATATTTCTTTCAGATTCTTCCGAAGATGTTAAAAAGAAAGTGATGAAAATGACTACAGATCCAAACAGAATAAGGGCAGATATTCCTGGAAGAGTTGAAGGAAATCCAGTATTTATTTATCATGATTTATTTAATTCTGATAAAAAAGAAGTTGAAGATTTAAAAGAAAGATATAGAAAAGGTACTGTTGGAGATGTTGAAGTTAAAGAAAAATTATCTATTGCAATAAATAACTTTTTAGATCCTTTGAGAGAGAGAAGACATAAGTATGAAAAAACTGGTATGATAGAAGATATAATATTAAAAGGGACTCAAGAAGTTAGGCTTGAGGTTCAAAAGACAGTTTATGAAATGAGAAAATTGATGGGATTTAATACAGTTCAAAGAAAATTAAATAGAAAAGCTGAGAAATATAATAAAGAAAAATGATTTATTAATTAAATAAGATTGGAGGATAAATATGAAAAAAGGTTTACTTATAGTAAGTTTTGGAACTACTCATATAGATACAAGGAAAAAGACTATTGATAAAATAGAAGAAATTTCAAGAGAGAATTTTTCTCAAGATTATGAAATAAAAATAGCTTATACATCTTCTATAGTAAGAAAGAGAGTTAAACAAAATGAAAATAAAGAAATATATAGTCCTGAAGAGGCAGTTTTAAAGTTTAAAGAAGAAGGTATAAAAGAACTTTATGTTTTAACAACTCATTTTATGAACGGTCATGAATATAATAAATTATCTCATGCAATAATGAAAGAAAGAAATAATTTTGAAAAAATAAAAATAACTAAACCAATATTGACGTCTACAGAAGATCTTAAGAAAATAGCAAAATTTATAATTTCTCTTTATGAATTAAAAGAATATGAAGCACTTGTATTGATGGGACATGGTTCGGATCATCATTCTAATACGGTTTATGGAGCTACTGAAAAGATTATAGAAGATTATTCAAACAAGAATATAATAATTGGAACAGTAGAAGGATATCCAGATATAGAAACTGTTATAAAAAGATTGAATAAAAAGAATATAAAAAAAGTATATTTAAAACCTTTTATGTTAGTTGCAGGAGATCATGCAAAAAATGATATGTCTGGTGAAGAAGAAGATTCGTGGAAAAATATTCTTGAAAAAGAAGGTTTTGAAGTTGTTATAGACATGAAACCTATGGGAGAATATGAAGAAGTTCAAAAAATGTATATGGAACATTTAAAAAATATAATTTAAAAAAGAGGTTGCTTTTATGCAACCTCTTTTAGATATCATTTATTATTCATATTATATATAATTTTTTTTCCTGTTTTTACAGATATTTTTACATTTATAATAGAATATATTGAAGTTAAAAATTCAGATAATGGAATTATTAACCAAATGCCATAATCTTTAAAATCTATGAAATATAAATTTTTTAGTATGAATTCTGATAAAAAAATAAATATAAAACTTCTTAAAATTGAAATTGTAATTGCAATTTCTGGTTTTTTTATAGAAGTGAAATATCCTCCAGATACTATATTTATACACATAAATAAAAAAGCAAATGCATATATTTTCATACCATGAGAAGCCAATTGTATTATTGAATCATCTTTTAAAAATATCAATGCTATTTTATCAGAAAAAGAAAAAAATATTGTAAATGCTATTATTCCAGAGCTTATACTTGTTATAAAGCTCTTTTTAAAGTTGATTAAAACTCTTTTTATTTTCTTTTTTCCAAATAAAAAACTTACAACTGGTTGCATACCATGAGAAACTCCTATAAAAGACATCAAGGCGAAAGTATTAAAATAAGCAATTATACTGAAAGTTATCAGTCCTTTATTGCCAAGAGTTTCAATTATATTTTTATTCATTATCAGTATAATTAATCCCGAAGAAAGTTCTGCGAGAAAGTCTTGAAATCCAAGTTTATTGATATAAATAAATTTTTTAAAAGAAAATTTGAATTTTTTAAACTTAAGATTATAGCCTTTAAAAAAATGAAAAAAGAAAAATAGAAATCCTGTTAATTGTGCCAAACCAGTTGCAATAGCTGCTCCTTTTATTCCAAAATCCAATTTTATTATAAATAAATAATCAAGAAATATATTTACAATTGCAGATAAAATATTTCCAAACATTGAAAGATGAGGAAAACCATCTATTTTAACTAATACTTCCATGGCATAAGAAGTCATATAAAAAACATTAAAATAAATTACAATTGAGAGATAATCTTTTGCAAGGTGTTTGATTTCACCTTTAGCACCTAAGAATTCAACGATTTGATCTAAAAATATATGGCCTAAAAAACTAAAAATAATCGAAGTAAAAAAGGAAATAAATAATACATTCATGAATAAATTATTTGCAGATTTTTTATTTCCTTTTCCAAGCTCTATACCAATTAAATTAGATCCACCAATAGCTATCATTACACCTATTGCGAAAATTATATTTATATAAGGTAATGATATATTTACAGCAGATAAAGCATCTGCTCCCACACCACGCCCCACAAAAACACCATCTGTTATAGTATAGAATGAGTATATCCACATAGAAGTCACAGATGGTATTATATACCTATGAAGTTTCATCATAACACCTCCAATAAGACTCTACACCTTGGAGTAAGTCCAAGGTCAAGTGAAAAGGTGATAAAATGAAAAAATTTTTAAGAATAGGAGAAATATCTAAATTTTATGGAATATCTACAGATACTTTAAGATATTATGAAAAAATGGGAATTGTGAAACCAGAAAGAAATATTAATGGTTATAGAATGTATTCTATGAATCAAATATGGAAGATAAATGTTATTACAGATCTTAGAAAATTGGGGTTTCCATTAAAAATGATAAAAGAATATTTAAATAATAGGAGTATAGATAACACCAAGTATTTTATATTAGAAGAAATGAGCAGAGTTGATAAAAAAATAGATGAATATAAAAAAATAAAAAAATCTCTTATAAATAAACTTGAAAATATATCAAAAGCCGAAAATGTGAAATTAAATGATATAAATATAGAATATATAGAAAAGAGAAAAATATATTTTTTGCAAAAAATAATGACAAAAGATGAAGAAATTGATTTCCATTTAAAACAATTACAGATAGAAATTTCTCCAATGTTGACTCTTTTTGGGAGTAATAATCTATGTGCTTCTATATCAAGAGAAGATTTTAAAATGAATAATTATAACAGATATAATGGAACATTTTTATTGATAAAAGAAAATGATGATCATTATACTGATCATCTTGATGAAGGAGAATACTTGACTTATTCATATAAAGGTGATTATGAACAAAAAAAAGATATATTTAAAATCTTAAAAAAATATATAAAAGAAAACAGTTTAAAAGTATATGATGACATAATAGAAATATATAAAATAGATATACATGAAACTGAAAAAACTGAAGAATATATAACCCAAATTCAAATACCTATCATCAAAAAATAGAGTAGTCTAAATTATGATCATTTAAAATAGTTTTTTTGATAATAGAATATAGTTTATTGCTTATGAATAAATCTTTTAATATATCAGAGTTCATTTGAAATAACAATTTATTATCCAAATCATTACCGGATAAAGATCTATTTTTTTTCATAAAATGTTTTTCTTTGCTCAACCAAAAAGTATAGTTTTTAAAAGCTTTATTTATTGTATAAGTGTCATAATTTTTTTGCTTTAAAATATATTTTAAATGACTTAAAATTATATAAATTTCATCATATTTATGAAATCTATTTTTATAAACATAATGAGGTGCTATAGTTGAAACGTTTAAAGAGTTTGAAATATTGTAAAATCGCTCATAAAAATTATTAAAATAAAAAGATTTTCCCATTCCAGAAGGCTTATTATTGCTATAAAGATCTTTATATTTTCCTAAAAGATGAGTATAATTATTTTTAATAATTTCAAGAAAATAATTTTTGTTTATTCCAGGTCTTAAAGTAAGACTTCCAGGAATTACATAGTCTACACCCATATCTTTTAAAGTTTTTAATAACTTAAATATGTTTTCATCATCATCATTTATAAATGGAATAAATGGCATGGCGAGTACACCAACAAAAAAACCATCATCTTTAAATCTTTTAAGTGTTTGTAATCTTTGTTCTACACATGATGAAAGAGGCTCTATAATTTTCCTATCAGAATCATTCATAAAAGTTAAACTCATAAGAATATTTACTTTGTTTTTATTATTTATATCTCTTAATAATTCAAAATCTCTATTGATCATAGAAGATTTTGTTGTTATACTACATGAATAATTTAGTTCTTTAATTACATTCAAGATTTTTGGCATTAGTTTCTCTTTATATTCACAATGTTGATATGGATCTGAAACTCCAGACATAATCATAATAACTCCATTTTCTTTTTCTTTTGTTAATTCTTTTTTTAAAACCTCAGCTATATTTTTTCTTATTTTTATATCGTTATCAAAATTACCTTCGATATGATATTTTTCACTTCTACCATCACAATAAGAACAAGCATGTGAACATGCTATATATGGACTTAAATAGAATTTGCTGATGAATAAAGTATCGGGATAATCAGACTTTTTTAATGTTTTTTTGGGGTATATATATTTAGAATTCAACATTTTTAATGACATACCTAATTTAAATTTAATAAATTTTTTATATGAGAAATATCTTTCGAATGAGCAGAATCATCACCTGGAGTTTCAAGTAATAGAGGGATTTTTAAAAATTCGTCAAAAGATAAAAAATTTTTAAAACCATCATCTCCTATAAAACCTTTTCCAATAATTTCATGTCTATCTTTTTTTGCATTTAAATCAAATTTTGAATCATTTAAATGAATCATTTTCAATTTTTCAATTCCAATGTATTCATTTATTTCATCTATTAATCTAAGGGTATCCTCTTTATCTCTTATATCATATCCCGAATCAAATCCATGACATGTATCATAAGTTATTCCCAATTTATTTTTAAAAGCACATCTATTTATAATCTCACCTAATTGCTTCATAGAATACCCTAAATTATTTCCTTTTGGAGCTACATTTTCTAATAAAATAAAAATATCATCATTTTCAAAATTTTTTAGAATTTCATCTAAAGATTTCGATATTTTATCTATTCCATATTCTTCGCCATTTCCAAGATGACTTCCAGGATGAAAATTATAATACTTTATATTTAATAAATTTGTGATTCTTAATTCTTCATTCATTAATGTCATAGATTTATTCCAAGTATCTTCTTTAGGGGAAGCAAGATTTATCAAATAACCAGAATGTACAAGAATGTTTTCTTTATTTATTTTATATTTTAAAACTTCTTCTTTAAACAAATCGATATCAATATTATTTGGTTTTTTAATAGACCATGTTCTTGGTGAATGAACAAATATTTGAAAAGAATTAGCTCCTATTTTTATAGAATTCTCTGGAACATTTTTAAGCCCTTCAGAAATACCCATATGTGCACCAATTTTTAGCATTAAATCAACTCCTTTTATTTTTAAAACAACTTTTAATATGATCATCAACAACTCCAACTGCTTGAAGATAAGAATATATTATAGTACTCCCAACAAAACTCATACCTCTTTTTTTTAGATCTTTAGAAATTTTATCAGATAATTCAGTTTTTGAGGGAACATCTTCAATTGTATTGAAATTGTTTTTAATGGGTTTGAAATTTACAAAACTCCAAAGATATTTATCAAATGAATCAAATTCATTTACTATTTTTATGAAAATTTTAGAATTATTGATAGCAGAGTTTATTTTTCTTTTATTTCTTATTATTCCGGAGTTTTTTAAAAGTTTATCAATTTTTTTATCATCATAGTTAACAATTTTGTTATAATCAAAGTTATCAAAAGCTTTTCTGTAATTTTCTCTTTTTTTTAATACTGTTATCCAAGATAAACCAGCTTGAGCACCTTCTAAAATAAGCATTTCAAATAATTTTCTATCATCATGAACAGGAATACCCCATTCTTCATCATGGTACTTTATATATATTTCATCATTTGTAACCCAATCACATCTATTCATAAGTATCACATCCTTTATAAGTATTATACTAAAATTTGCAATTTATTGTTTTTTTGATAAAATATTGTTGTAAAATAATATTGAGGTGAAAAAATGAATTTTGAAAATATAATAGAATTGCACAAATATTATAATGCTATTTATGATAAAGCTGAAAAGTTTTATAATTATCTTGAGAAAAATAATTTATATTCAAATATAGTATATAATACAAGAAATGGGTTTAATTATAAAAATATATATTATGAACAAAAATATCATATACCAGAGATAGAAATGATGGAAAATTCGAGTATAATATTTAATGTAACGGGTATAGAATATCATTTTTGGTCTGTAAAAAAATATAATCTTGAAATAAATATTTTAGAATATATGAATGAAATAAATAAGTTTAGAGATATTCAAATAAATAGTTATGATGATAATATGAATAATTTATACGAAAAAGATTATTTAAAAACATATAATAATATGAGAATGTCTTTTGATGAGAATTTTCGTATTTCTATTATGGAAAATGATATAATCAATATAAAAAATGAAGAGATACTTCAAGGATATCTTGAAAATTATGGCATAATTTTTGGAGATAAAAATATAATACAAAAATAGGGGTGAAACATGAGTGGATTAAGCGATTATCCTTTCGATTATAAAATTGGAAAGGATAACAAATTATTCATATCATATTATGGTAAGCAAGTAAAGATAATAAAAGATAAGAAAGCAAAAACTCTTATAGAAAAACTCGAGGATTGTGGTTATGAAGAACAACAACTTATACTTGCAAAGTTGACTGGAAACTTTAAAAGGGGAAATGAACGTAATAAAAAATGGAAATATGAGAATAAAAAAGAAGAGTCTGATTATTAAAATCAGACTCTTCTTTTATGGCTCCGGCTGAGGGATTCGAACCCCCGACCTAATGGTTAACAGCCATCCGCTCTACCGCTGAGCTAAGCCGGAAGATATCCAAAGAATATTATAACACGAAATAAATATAAAATCAAGTATTAAAAAAAGAGGAACCTTAAAAAGGCTCCCCTTAACAAAGTCTCTTCGATTCCCTGGAGATGGGAATCAAGTACATTATAAATTAGTAATTATACAATTATATGTCAAATTATTATCATTTAAATTCATAAATCTACGATATTCATGTTAATTTTGTTGATTTATAATATTATTAGATCTTATGAGTCCTTTACTTATTTTTAAATGTTTCCAAGCAAGATTAACAAATTTCTCGCTAAATATAGAAGTTTCAAATTCCATGAATTTCTTTAAGAGATCTTCCATTTTTTTATTTTCTTTTTTTACTTTTTCAATATCTGTTAAAGGAGCATTTTCATCAAAAATAATTTCATAAGTATTTATCAAATCAGAGATTTGTATCATAAGAGTACCATAACATTTAAATTCTTCAAGCCATCTTTTTATTTCTTCTTTTAATTTTGGGTCAATTTTTTTATTCAAAATATCATAATATTTCAAAATATTGTTACCAGTGTCTTTTAAAAATATTTTAGCTTCATTTCTTTTTTTATTTTTTATTAAAGTTTCAAATTTTTCGAGAATATTCAAAGCAACTTTTGAAGTCTCAAGAGTTAATGGACTATAAGAATTACATTGAATAAAATAATAAAACTCCTCGACTATTTCAGAATTATACTCTTTGAGACTTTTTAAAAGAGCATCTTTTGAATTATAATCTTCAGGATTCAATAAATATTCTGAAATAGCTCCTAATACTATTTTAGAAGCATTTGCTTGATTCATTGGATTTATTACAATTCCTTTAGAATATTTATAGAGGTTTTGAGATCTTCCGATATATTCAGCCATATGGAGTTCTGGTACCATCATAGAATCATTCACTGGATAATTATCCCAATATATAACAGGTCTTTTAAAAGATCTTCCTATTTCGATTGCATCTTCATCTGGAATTATTTTTGAACAAACTTTAGGGCCTGTCCACATTATATCTATATTTTTATTTAGATTATTTCCTAAAATATCATGATATGAATAATGAGGTTTTCCAAAATATTCTGTAGGACATAAAATGAAATGTAAATCTTTAACAAAATTTGATAATTTTTCAAATACTTTATTAGAAAAATCTGCTTGTGCTTGTGCTAGGCAATCATATTTTTGAATATCTTCTTCATGTTGTAAATCCCAAGGAATATCATCTAAAAATAGACATAATGTATTTACACCAAGATCTGAAAATTGTTTGAATTTTTTTATCAATATATCTAAATCTTCTTCATTTGAATGAATCAATGAAAGTCCTGGTGAAATTGCAATTGAAACTTCAACATTAGATTTTTTCCCTGTATCTATGAGTTTTTTGAAATCTTTTAAAAAAGCATCATCATAAAATACTTTCCACTCATCTCTATGTAATTTATCAGCTTTTGCCGCATAAATATATAAATTATAATCATGTTCACCCATATATTCAATAATATTTTTTCTTTCTTCCATAGTCCATTCTCTTCCATAAAAACCTTCAACTACGCCTCTATAATAAAATTTTTTTTTCATCTAAAAATCAACTCCTATTATGATTTTACTGCTCCAGCAGTTAATCCAGATATTATTTTCTTTTGGAAAATTAAAAATATTATTATTACTGGAATTCCAACGATTGTAGATGCAGCCATTAATTTAGGCCAACTTATTTGATTTAATTTAGAAAACATCGCCAATCCAACTTGTACTGTTCTCATCTCTTTAGATGTTGTTAAAACTAAAGGCATGTATAAAGAGTTCCAACTTCCAATAAAAGAATTTATTCCTAAAACTGCTATAGCTGGTCCACTTAATGGCAATACTATTCTTCTGAATATTTGAAAATCATTAGCACCATCGACATAAGCAGCTTCATCTAATTCTTTTGGTAATTGTTCTATATATTGTCTCATTAAAAATATGCCAAAAGGTGTAACTAAAGTGGGATATATTAAAGCTCTATAAGTGTCTATTAAATTCAATTTTTGCATTAACATAAATATGGGTATTATTTTTGTTTGAGGTGGAATCATCATAGTACCTAAAATAACTGCAAATAATATTTCCTTACCCCTAAATTGTTTTCTTGCAAATGCATATGCAACCATAGAACAAAAAAGTAAATTTGCCACTACAACAAAGAAAGATATTATCCCAGAATTTAGCATATATCTTGCAAAATCATTTTCTTCCCAAACATCTTTAAAGTTTAAAAATGTAGGGAATTTATATTTAAGGTTTAAATTATCCATTTTTACGATATAATCAAAATTTTCATCACCTATAAATATTAATTGAATTTGAGATATATGTTTTAGATCTATATCATTAAAATCATCATAATTTAAGTTAAAAGACATTAATTTTTTTTCATCATCATATTGAAATTTCTTTAGAGAGATAATTTTATTATTTTCATCAATATCTTTTAAACCTACTTTCAAACTATCAAATTTTTTATTTGTATCTATATATAAACTTATATTTTTTACTTGATTTATATTCAAATCATTAGTAAATGCAGCTATACCAAATTCTTTGCTGCCATTAGATTTTAACTCAAGTATTTTATTCTCTTCTTTTTGAATTATGTTATAATTTTTTGTACCTATCGTTTTCATTTTGGTTCTTAAAAACATTTTACTTGTCTCAAAATCAAGTACATTCTGTTCTTTAACTATATGAAATAAGTCACCTTGAGGAATTATACTCGTTAAAACAGTTAAAAATAAGGGTAAAAGAGATAAAAAAAGTAAAAAACATAGTATAATAAAAATGATTTTATTACCTTTAGACTTATTCATTAGTAATCACTCCTGAGTGCTTTTTTCTGAATCAAAGTTACTATCATTACTAATACAAATAAAATATAAGCTATTGCAGAACCATATCCCATATCAAATTTTCTAAAAGATACTTCATATAAATAATGAACAATAGTCTGGGTAGAATTTCTTGGTCCTCCTCCAGTCATTGTATATATTTCTGAGAATATTTGAAAAGATCTTATGGTATTTATAGCTATTACAAAGAATAAAGTTGGTTTAAGCATTGGTAAAGTTATTTTAAAAGCCATTTGAGTTGGTGTTGCACCGTCTATTTTTGCCGCTTCATATAAAGAGTCTGGAATACTTTGTAACCCTGCATATATTAATATCACATAATATCCAAATGCAGCCCAAACATCCATAAACATTATCGCTGGTAATGCTGTTTCTGTAGAAGCAAGCCATGAAATTGATTCAACTTTAAAACCTAAAGATCTCAATATGGTGTTGAATAAACCACTTGAGCTGTACATATAAATCCACATCATAGATATAACAACTAATGAAATTACTGATGGTAGAAAAAATCCAGCTTTAAAGAATTCTCTACCTTTTAATTTTTTATTATTCAACAATATTGCTAAAACTAAAGCTATACCTATTGTAAAAGGAATAGTTCCTATAACAAAGAAAAAAGTGTTTTTTAAAGCAATCAAAAAAGTTTCATCTTTAAAAGCTCTTATATAATTATCAAGTCCTATAAATTTCATATTCGGATTTAAACCAGAATATTCTGTAAAACTTGTAAAAAAAGAAAATAAAATAGGATAAAGCTCAAATATTAAAAAGGTTATGAGCCATGGAAGAATAAATAAAAAAGTAATTAATCCTTGTTTTCTTTTTTTTGTCATCAAAGTTCCTCCTTTAAAAATACTGGAGGTTCTTAGAACCCCCAATAATTTTATTGTTTGTTTTTATCTAATATAGTCTGTATTCTTTTATTGTATTTTTCCAAGGTTTTATCAACATCTGAATATTCCATAACTATTTCTTCTATGGCTTCAGAAAGTTCGAATTGAATATCAACCCATTTTGGATGTGGAGGCACTGGAACTGCTGTTGCATTCTGTTCAAAGAAAATAGATTCCAAAATATGATCATCGAACCATGGATCACTTTCAGCGAGTACATTAGATGGAAAAATAGTAGGAACTCTTTTTGTTATTTTCATTGTTATCTCAGGTCTTACTAAAAATTCTATAAATTTTTTAGCAGCTTCTTTATTTTTAGATGAAGAAGGAATAGTTAAAATTTCTCCACCCGCAAATGAAGCATGAAAGCCTTTATTTTGAGATGGTTTAGGTAAAAAGGTTACAAAATAATTTGTATCTGGGTATGTGGAGTTTAATTTATTTATATTTCCACCTGCTGCAATCCATAATCCAATTTTACCTTCTCCAAAAGCCATCATAAGATCTGCAGATTTAGATTTCAAAGAATATTTAGATAACTCTTGATACATATAGGCAGCTTCTTTAACTGATTGGGAGGTCATTAAAGAAGTATTTAAATCTTCTGATAAGATATTGCCTTCATTACCCCAAACTGCTGGTAAGAACCATTCCTGCCAAGGAGTTTGGGGTTCACCTACACCCATACCGAAACCATAAATATCTTCTCCAAGTGCATCTATCTTTTTTACTGCATTAAGTAATTCATCCCATGTTTGAGGAGGATTTTCTGGATCAAGTCCAGCTTTTATAAATAAATCAACATTATAATACATAGCTCTTGTACCTAAAAGCCAAGGAACTCCGTAATATTTACCATCAAATTCAGCTGATTTCCAACCTATAATATTTGAAAAATCATCTTTTAAAAAACTCAAATCATCAATAACACCTTCATTTGCAAAGTTTGCTACCCAAGTATTTCCAAGTTCCAAAATATCTGGAGCAGAATTTGCAGCGAAAGCAGTTACAATTTTATCAAAACCTGTTGCCCAAGATAATTGAACATAATCCACTTCTATATCTGGATTTTCTCTTTCAAATTCATCAATAACTACTTTTGCGGTATCATCTTTCATCATAAATTCCCAAAAAACTAACTTAGTTTTTGAAAAAACAAATACACTCATTAATAAGATTAAAGCAATAAAAAATCCCTTTTTCATACTGTACACCTCCCTCTATAAAATACGCTTAAGTGAATATTTCATGATAATTCATAGAAATTAAAAAAAACAAAAAAATATAAAAGATAATAAATAATGAAAGA
>NZ_JASUSU010000067.1:0-11102 GCF_030445905.1 Oceanotoga sp.
AGAGATTTATTTTATTTTTTATTTGGTGTGGCTTTAAATGTACATGATTTAGGTCATACATATTCAAAATTTAAATTGAAATCTGGAGAATATTTTTATTTTAATTTACTTCTAATTGCTAATAATACTTGATTTTCTTCTTCTGTTAATTTTGTACCTAAAATCATTTTATTTGTTAGATTAATAAATTTTTCATAAGTTGTTTTTTGATTTTCGTTAAATGTTAATTTTTTTTTTGCTATTTTAGATTCATCTAGTATGTTTTTTATTAAATTAGATCTTTCTATTTCATTTAAGTTATTTTCATATCTGTTATCAAAAATTTCTCCTAAACAATATATTAAATAATTCACTTCTTCTGCATTTTTTAATGTTTTAAAAGAGTTTAATAAAGGTTTTTTTAAATCTTTTATTTGTTCAAATTTAATTTTATTATCTCTATCTTTTGAAGATAATTTTCCTATAGACCAAAATATTGGTGTTTTAAAAGATAAGTTTAATTTTTTCTTTAAAGCATCTATTGCATTTATTGTATATCCAACTTTTCCTAAAGATATAATTGAAGAATTTATTATTGCTTTATTTGATGTGTTATCTAATACTTGTATTAAATGATTTTCTGCTATTTTATTTTCTGATTTTCCTATTGTTTCAATACATGTTCTTACTTTTGTGTTTAATTCAAAATCTTTTAAATAATAAAATCTCATAGGTGATGAATAAAACATAGCTTTTTGAATTATTTCTTCAGTTTCTATATCATATTTTGATATAATATTTCCTAATAGTTGCATAATTCTTGTAAATCCAAAAGAGTTTGCATTTTCTAATTTTTTTAATAAAACTGGTATAAAATCTTTAAAGTTTTCTGCATTTAATATTGCTGTTTCTTTTTGTTTTATTGATTTGATTAATTGTGCTTTTTTGTATGGGTCTTTTGTTTTATCATGATTTTTAAATAAATCTGTTAAATACTTTATATTATTTGCAACATCTAACTTTGGTCCTATTGGTTTTGTAGTTTTTATTTTTTTTTTAGGAAGTTCATAATTTGTAGAAATAGGATTATTTATTTGTTCGGTTTTACTTGTTAATACGCTAACTGTAAAAGTATTATCTGAAGAGTTATTTACACTTCCAGTAATTTTCATCATATTCATTTCATCAACTTCTATATTTAAATATATTTTATCTGTTGTTTTTAATGGAGGATCAAAAGAAATTCTTCTTGTAGCAATTTTTCTGTTTGGAGCTAATGTATCAGATCTTCTTCCTAAATAAAATGGTAAATCTATATACTTTGTATTATCATATTCTACAGTGAATTTATCTATTACAGGTGATTTGTATGGAAGTACTGTTCCTTCTTTTATTAAATGTTCTACTCTATTTCCAGCAACTTCTATTCCTATTGAATCATTTATTATTTTAGTTGGTTTATAGCCTCTATATGTATAATAATGATATACTGAAGCACCACTTGCAACTGCCATATCTGGATCTAATACACTTAATGGTTCAAATCCAAAGAAATCTTTGATTCTATCTTTTATTAAAGTTAGTTTTGTCATTCCACCATTTAAAATTACTCCATCTATTTTTGGTATTTCTCCTAGTTTTTCATATGCTTTATATAATATATCTAATATTGGAAATATTATATTTTCATTATCTTTTATGTTATCAACATCTTTGAAATCATCAAATTTAAATTCTTCTTTTAATAATGGAGATATTATTTTTTTGTATTCTTTTAAACTTAAATCATATTCAAAAATATAATTGTCATATATGTTTCCTTTAATTATTTCTATTTCTGGATTATGATCTTCAATTCCCATTAATTTATTACTTTGTATTTTATCGCTTAGTTCAATTTTAGCTTCTTCCGCTATTTGAGAAAATTTTTTATTTATACTCATTTTTTCTACTTCATTTAAACTTTCATAATCTATTTCATAAGCTGAAATAAATTTAATTAATAATTCTTTTGCTAATAATTCATCAAAATTATCTCCACCAATTTTAGTATATCTTGATACTGCATAATCTTCTATTTGTATTTTTTTATCATAAAATACTTTATGAAGAGATACATCTAATGTACCTCCTCCTAAATCAAAAACTAATATGTTTTTTTTATCTTTAAAATCAATTAAAGATTCTGGTATTTCTCCATTATTATGTTTATTAATAAAATCAAATATTACTGCTCTAGGTTCATCTAATAATATATTTTTATAAGATCCATCACCTTTTTTTACAGAAAAACCAGCTTTTTCAGCTGCATCTAAAGTTTCTTTTCTCATATCAGAATCAAAAGAAGCTGGAACTGTTATTATTACATTTTCAGGTATAAATCCAAATAAGTCTTTTGATGATTGTGCTAATTGTTTTAAAATCATAGCTTGAATATCGGAACTATAATAGCTTTTATTATTAAATTCAAAGTTTTTATTTTCACCCATAAAACTTTTTACAGACTTTACTACTAAGTCAGGTCTTGTAAGAACCATATTTTTAGCATATTGTCCTACTTTTGGTGTGTCTTTACCAAAATATACTGTTGAAGGTAATTTTTTATTTCTAATTAAACTTCCAGTAGAATCAAGCATTTTTGTATCTAATATTTCAGTTTTTATTCTTTCATTTGTATCTATTTTTGACCATGATAGTAATGAATTTGTAGTACCTAAATCTATACCAATAAAAAATTCTTTTTTCATTTTTTTGCCTCCTAATTATTGTATTCTTTTACATGAGGTTTTGATATAATATGACCTTTATATTTCCAACCAACTTTTTCTACCATTACGTGCTTAATTTCATCTTCTTGAAAAGGTGTGCCTATATATACATAATCTTCCGTTACATATTGATTTATATCTAAAATTTCATCTTTTTTATTTATTTGTTCTAAATCTAAATCATCAAAAAATTTTTTTAACATTTTTAAAGATAAAGATAAAAAATTATATTGCATTGGTAATGATTTTCCATCTTTTTTTAATTTTTTTAAAGTTTCATTTGATTCATATACATTATTTATTATTTGACTATATTTTTCAGAATTCATGTTTTTTAATATATTAATTAAAGTTTCGTCTTCAATATTTTCAATCTTATTTTCTAATTCTTTTTTCAAAGTTTCATTTTGCTTTTCGGTTATTTCAAGTGATGATTTTAAGTCTCTTTTTTCATTTAATATATTTTTTCTGAAATTTTTTTCTTTTACTTCATAAACTAAGTTTGATTTCATTTTTTCATAATAAAAATCATTAATTTTTCTTATATCATTATTTTCTTTACGTTGATAAGTTTCAATAGTAGCTAAATATTCTTTAAGTATAAGAAAGAAAAAATGATTGTTTTCTTTACGAAGTTTTTTTTCAATATTTTCTTTTAAGGTATCATTATTAATATATTTTTTTTCTAATAAAACAAAAATAGATTTATAAGTTATAGCTGGTATTTTATTATTAAAAAAGTAATTTTTTAAATCATCTAAACTATTATTAATTTTTTCTTGATTTTTTGAATAAAGTAGAATGGATATATTTTCTGATACTTCTTCTAATTTTTCTATCCAGCTTAATCTATCTGTATAATATAATAAATTCCATTCTTTTAAAGAATTGAAAACATTGTAAGATAAACTAGCTGATTTTGTATAATTTTTGATTTTATATACTAAATCTTTTGCCATATAATCTTTTTTTTCCAATAAATATTCTGCTAATAACTTCATTTCAAAATTATCTTTACTATTTTCATATCTTGAACGTTTTTTTTGATTATTTAAAATCTTTTCAAATTCTAATATCATTCTTTTATCCTCCTATATTATTAATTTCATATTATTAAAAGACATTATTGTATCTGTTTTTGGAAATAACTTATGAGTTTTAAATAAAATATTTGAAGAATTATCTCCTGTATGAACATATATAATTCTTTTTGGATTTGTATGTTTTATTAAGTCAAAAATACCTTTTGAATCAGTATGAGCTGATAAACCATGTTTAACAATAATAGATTTTTCAAAATCTTTATTTTTATAAACTTTATTACCATAACTCAAAGGATCTAAATAACCAGTAAAAATAACCTTTGCTGATTCTAAATCTCTGATATTTTTATAATATTTATAAGAAGCAGATCCTTCTAATAACATTCCTGAACTGCATATAACAATTTTCGATTTCAAATGCTTAATATTTTTATAAAGATTTCTCGGTGCATTTTTTATATAATTGCTATAAATCTTAAAACCTTTATTTTCATAAATATGGGATATCTTTTGACTTAAACCATCAATAAAAATTTCTGGGTTATTTAAAACAAGACCTCTTTCAATATAATCATTCAAAATCATAGCTATTTCTTGAGTTCTACCAAGCGCAAAAGCTGGGATTATTATATTATGTTCATTTTTTAAAGAAGCATTAATTTCATTTATAAAGTCCATTATTAAATCATCTTTAGACTTTTTAATTTCTATATCGCCATAGGTGTTTTCAGAAATCAAAGTATCGATTTTTACCCCTTTAGGTAAATCAATAGAAGGAACAGTATATTGAAAATCATAAGAAAAATCTCCTGTATATAAAAAATTTCCTTCTTTAGATTCAAGTAATATGCAACTTGCACCTAAAATATGACCAGCAGGATAAAAAGTTATTTTAATATCATTAATAAAAAAAGATTTGTTAAAATCAATAAAATTAACTTTTTCAAGAGTCTTTTTAACTTGATTTTCAGAATATAATTTAATATTTTCAGAATCAGAATTATTTTTTAATGTTTGAGATAACATGCAAGGAAATAATTCAGAATTTTCTGATGAAATATAAATATTATTTTTTAAATCTTGTGAAATACTAGGTAAAGCACCTATATGATCTAAATGAGAATGACTTAAAAGAATAGCATCAATATCCCAAAAACCATCAACATACCCTTGGGATAAAAAGTTTATAAAATCTGGATAAGTCTTTTTACTACTAGGTCTAATACCACAATCTAATAAAAATTTAGTTCCATCTAATTCAATAAAATAGCAACTCGCACCAATTTCATTTCCACCCCCTAAAACATAAAATTTAGCCATTTAATTCACACTCCTATTTTTTTAATTCTTTAATTTATTAATAGACAAAATATTAAATTATAGATAAAACCTTTGGTTTCATGACGGTAAATCATTAGATTTATCTTTCATGACGTTTCGCTATTCTTCACTTTGACACGGAGTTTCACTCCTTTAGCAAAAACAAAATCTATTTAATGATTATTAATCAACTATCCATATTTTTTATCTTTTATGTTTTTAAACTTTCCCTTGCTTTTTTCATTAAAACTGCTCCTTAAAAGAAATAAAATTGAAAGAATTTTTATTGAAGAAATTTTATTTTGAAGGAGCGAGATCTATGCTTGGAGAGATGTATACTTTATTTGTATTTTATATAAAAAAACAGGCATTTCTGCCTGCTTTAATCATTTTATAATTGTTATTATTTTAAGTTTTAGATTAATGCGCATTGATAAAAAAAGTGATCATCCCTCAGCTTACTCGTCCCTTCCACTTAAGTAACAGTATTCCTTTATAGGAGTGATAAGGACTCCTTTAATCAATTCAGTCATGGATAAAATTCCAGTTATCAATTTCTTTTATTGGTAAGTATTTTTTTTCGTTTTTATTAATAAAAGCTAATGTGTTTTCTTTTCTTTTTAGTATTCTCATGTCATTTATTTTTTATTTGATTATATAATTTTGGTATTATTTCAAATTTTATTATAAGCATAAATCCAATAAAAAATGCTAAAATCGTTCCAATTTTAATTATTATTATTTCAAAACCTTTTTCTAAAGGAATTGTAACTGCTTGTAATAATTCTGGAGTTGTAGCAATTTTATATAATGCTCCTGCTAGACCTAATCCTGCAAATAATTTTGGGTTTTTCTTTATGTATTGAAATAAATCATCTCCATACTTTTTAGTTATTTCAATTATTTTTACTGTATTTTCTGGATGTGTTTTTATGGCACTGCTAACTGCTATTAAATCTGATGAGTTTGTAACTTTATTACTTGTTTTTATTAAATCATCTCCGTATTTTATAATTACATCATCTGATAATTTACTATATTTGTTTAATGAAGGTACTATTTTATCTCCATATTTAGTAATATACTTACTTGCATCATCTCCATATTTTGATAGTAGTTTTACTCCATCATCACCATATTTAGTTGTTATTTTAACTGCATCATCACCGTATTTTGATAGTAGTTTTACTCCATCATCACCATATTTAGTTGTTATTTTAACTGCATCATCTCCATATTTTGATAGTAGTTTTACTCCATCATCACCATATTTAGTTGCTATTTTAACTGCATCATCTCCATATTTTGATAGTAGTTTTACTCCATCATCACCAAATTGTTTAAATATTAATTTAACTGTATCATCTAATAAAGATATAGGGGATGAAAATAAATTTGCTGAAATTAAAATAATTGCTATAGTTATTAAAAGTTTTTTCATATAAATCACACTCCTAATTTTTTATTTTTTGATTCTTCAATTTATTAATAGACAAAATATAAAAAGTACAAGGAAATAATCCTTGTACTTTTAAAATATTTCTAATAGTTTTGGTTCTAATGAATTATAAAATTCATTAGATACAGAATAAGCAATATCATCAACTTTATTATATAAATCTTCTTTTAAGTTATCTTTAGAAGCTTTATTTATTACTTTATCAAGTATAATGCTTACTAATATCGAAATACCAACTGTTGTTATTGATGAAATTCCTGATACAATCTTTGTTGAAGCATTTGCTAATACTTTTTTTACTACTCCAGATATAACTTTTCCTATTAATTTATCTAAAATAAAGTTAGTACCAATAAAAGAAGTTATACCTAAAGAATTTCCAAGAATAACTCTTGATTCTAAGTTTTGTTTTAAATTTTTATCAAGACTTATATTTAAATTAAATTTATCCTTTAAAATAGTTGCTAAGTCTTTTTCTTCATAATTTGGAATATTTAATAGTTCCATTGACATATTTTCTATGTTACTCTTTATTATTTCATTTATTTTTAACTTTAACTCATTTGCATTTTGATTTACTAATACTTTTATATCATTTTCTGTAAACATATTTTTATCATAAATTTTTTGAACATGTTCTTTTACATCGTTTCTATTATTTTTATTTATAGGATGTTTTATAAAATCCCATATTCCTTTACCTGCTAAAACTATTGAATTAAAAAAACCTAGAGATTCATCAACAAATATATCTACATTTGTTTTATATTTTTGAATATCTTTTCTTAATTTTATTTTTTGTACTGATAATAAATTTGTCATTTCAGATTTCATTTTTTTTTCATAGTTATTTATAATTTTTCTTTCTTTTTCTTTATCATAAGTTTGAGTTTTTTCTTCATATTTTTTAATTAAATCTTGTTTTGATTCATATGAAGAGTTTTTTATATTAAAATAATTAACTATCATTAATACTATTCCTAAAACCATTAATGTTAATAATAATGTGTTTAATAATTTTTTTTTTTTTGTAATTTTTTTCATAAAAATCACTCTCCTATTTTTTTATTTTTTGAGTCTTCAATTTATTAATAGACAAAATATTAAATCAAAGATTTAATGACGGTAAATCATTAGATTTATCTTTCATGACGTTTCGATACTCTTCACTTTGACACTTCACTCCTTTAACAAAAACAAAATCTATTTAATGATTATTAATCAACTATCCATATTTTTTATCTTTTATGTTTTTAAACTATTCCTCAAAGAAATAAAATTGAAAGAATTTTTATTGAAGCAATTTTATTACAATGGAGAATGAGAGCTATGTTCGGAGGGATATATACTTTATTTGTATTTTATATCAAAAGTCTGTTTTTTTATTCAAATTATTAATAGACAAAATTATATAATTTTTTGATTTAAAAATAAGTTTAAATATTTAAATCCATGAAGGATGTATAAGGACTTTGATAATAATATTATTTTATTCGGAGGATATGATAAAGTTTCTAACCCATAAAGGATATATAAGGACGAAATTCAAGGAGGGTTTAAAAATGATTGAAGAATAGTTTCTAACCCATAAAGGATATATAAGGACGATGGGTGTAACGATTCCAAAAACGAGACTTATCGAAGTTGTTTCTAACCCATAAAGGATATATAAGGACCCTACATATATGACACAAGGAGTAATTACGAATATGTTTCGTTTCTAACCCATAAAGGATATATAAGGACGGAGAATCTGGAATGAGATTTGAGCTGGAGATTATCCAGCGTTTCTAACCCATAAAGGATATATAAGGACCCCCCTTTCGGGCGAAGGAGGAGAAAAGAATGGAAGAACAGTTTCTAACCCATAAAGGATATATAAGGACTTTGAGAAATACTTAAAAAGAAGATTGAAAGCAAAACTGTTTCTAACCCATAAAGGATATATAAGGACCTGAAATCGTACAAGCGGTTAACTATGATGGGTTAATTGAGTTTCTAACCCATAAAGGATATATAAGGACCAGTTAGACTGCTTGAATCAATCGGAATTTCGGTTGGCACCGTTTCTAACCCATAAAGGATATATAAGGACATTATTTAAAAGGAGGTTATTATATGAAAATAATTAATAGGTTTCTAACCCATAAAGGATATATAAGGACAAACAGTTAACACTTATTTAAAGATACTTGATAGCTATGGTTTCTAACCCATAAAGGATATATAAGGACTTAGTGACTACCTTCCAGATGAAGAAATTAAAATTTTAAGTTTCTAACCCATAAAGGATATATAAGGACGAACTTTAGAAACAGATAATGAAGTTTGGTTTGTAGGAAAGTTTCTAACCCATAAAGGATATATAAGGACAAACAATATCTTGGATGGTATGAAGATTATGACGAAGAAGCGTTTCTAACCCATAAAGGATATATAAGGACTGCTTATGTAAACAAAAACGGCGAGGCTAAAGGAAATAGTTTCTAACCCATAAAGGATATATAAGGACACGAAAGTAACAAGAAGTCAGCCTTTTAGAAACACTGTTAGCGTTTCTAACCCATAAAGGATATATAAGGACGGGCTGGAGATGCAGTCCATTCAATGCCATTAAAAATCGTGTTTCTAACCCATAAAGGATATATAAGGACTTTCTATTTAATCTCATTTGATAATTTTTGATATTCATTTGTTTCTAACCCATAAAGGATATATAAGGACATAAAAATAAAAAGTCCCGAAAGGGACTCAGGAGGGAGAAAGTTTCTAACCCATAAAGGATATATAAGGACCAAGAACCATCCGCCTGGTTAGGAGGTAAGCCATATAATAGTTTCTAACCCATAAAGGATATATAAGGACCACCAGTAAATAGTTTTTCAGCAATCCCTTCTTTGGTATCTAGTTTCTAACCCATAAAGGATATATAAGGACAGCTGAGATAGGTTACGATTATGAAAATGAAGATGACACAGGTTTCTAACCCATAAAGGATATATAAGGACTTTTTTTCGGAAATTTTGAAAAAATCCAGTCCTATGAGGGAGTTTCTAACCCATAAAGGATATATAAGGACATAAATTTTTGATTTCTACTGTATACGTTATATTCGCATGTTTCTAACCCATAAAGGATATATAAGGACTATATAATAATCGTTCATAATTATTATATCTTATTGCTGAGTTTCTAACCCATAAAGGATATATAAGGACTAGTAACAGGTGGCTTGTCACTATTGTTAATAGTGACAGTTTCTAACCCATAAAGGATATATAAGGACTGAAAATTGCTCCTACAGCTGGAAAGATCTAGATATAGGTTTCTAACCCATAAAGGATATATAAGGACTTTCAATTTATGAATGTCTCTCTGAAAAGAGAGACAGTAGTTTCTAACCCATAAAGGATATATAAGGACGGGGGAACAGGTTAACTTTAACCGCTTTCCTTGAAGTTTAGTTTCTAACCCATAAAGGATATATAAGGACTTTATAAATATATTCATTTTCCTCTTTAAACCAAACTTGTTTCTAACCCATAAAGGATATATAAGGACCAAATATGTTTTCATCGAACCAAAATTTTAATAAAGGTTTCTAACCCATAAAGGATATATAAGGACAAGCGCTTTCATTGACATTGAAGAAACCTACTGCGGGTTTAGTTTCTAACCCATAAAGGATATATAAGGACAAATTTAAGTTAACTTTTACATCTATCAAAGAATTGAAAGTTTCTAACCCATAAAGGATATATAAGGACTTAATAAATAGTACCTTTTATAAAGAAGATGAAATAGCAAGTTTCTAACCCATAAAGGATATATAAGGACCTTCTAGCGTTATTGAGGAATTCGATGAAGAATTCTGATTAGTTTCTAACCCATAAAGGATATATAAGGACTTTCCTTGATTTTATGTATGATAATTTTGAATATACATCGTTTCTAACCCATAAAGGATATATAAGGACATAAACAGCCTGTAACAGATAAGGACACTGGTAGAAGAGTTTCTAACCCATAAAGGATATATAAGGACAAATGTTTGGTTAGGGGATCTTGTAGAGCTTATAGATTGTTTCTAACCCATAAAGGATATATAAGGACTCATAAAGTATCAAAAACACGTAAGACCTCACCATTTGGGGTTTCTAACCCATAAAGGATATATAAGGACCATCGGGAGTAGATTATATCCGTCTATATCCACACGGATATGTTTCTAACCCATAAAGGATATATAAGGACATTTTTATATTGTTGAAAGAAACGAACCTTCTTTTAAAAGAGTTTCTAACCCATAAAGGATATATAAGGACATTATGCAACACACACCGTTGTTGGATACTTTAGATGAAAGTTTCTAACCCATAAAGGATATATAAGGACGTATGGATGGGCTGGAGATGCCATCCGTAACCTGTCTTTGTTTCTAACCCATAAAGGATATATAAGGACTTTCTATCAAATGGAAGCTAGTAGAGTATCTCAAATAAATGTTTCTAACCCATAAAGGATATATAAGGA
>NZ_JASUSU010000019.1:0-49488 GCF_030445905.1 Oceanotoga sp.
TATAGAAGTATATGAACAATTACTTGAAAAAAGTAATTTATTAAATTTCACAGAAAAATACTTTTATCTTTTTTCAAAAACAGGATTTACAGAAGAAATTATAGAATTTTCAAGAAATAATTCCAAAATTAAATTAATTACAATTAACGAGATTCTTTAAAATGAAAAATTTTATTGAGAAATAGCAATTTAAAATTTACGAATGCTCGTTTATTAATAAATTGAATAATCATCATGAAGTAATTATATTGCTTCATGATGATTATTTTTTTAAACTGTACCTAATTTGGGAGTTTTTTTATCTATTTGTTAGGTATATCTAAAAAAATTAGATATGTTGACAATTTTTGTCTTAGATGATATCATTAATTTTAGTTCACAAATTTACTATATGTATAAAAGACTACAAAAAGGGGAGATTAGATGAAAAAGAATATTTTAATTTTCACAATGTTTTCGGTTTTATTTATAAATTTATTTGCTGATTATAAAACTATAGAATATCGTGGAGAAGAATATAAAATACCAAAAAAAGTTGAAAGACTTGTAATAACAGGTGCAGTTGAAGCTGTTGAGGATGCATTGGTTTTGGGCTATGAGCCTTATGGAGTTATGACAGTTGGAGGAGAGATTCCAAAGCTTTTTGAATCAATAACTAAAGATTCATATACTATTGGGGATAAAAGAAGTCCTAACTTTGAAAAGATTTTGATGTTGAATCCAGATTTGATAATTTCTACTACTAAGGCAGATGAAGTAACTTTGAATAAATTAGAAAAAATTCAGATTACAATACCAGTTTCTCATTATACAGCAGATTGGGAAGATAATTTGATTTTAATGGGTCAAATAACTGATAAAGAATTAAAAGCAGAAAAAATAATAAAAGATTATAAACTTAAACTTCAAGAGAATCAAAAGTATTTAAAAGAGGTATTTAAAAATAAAACAGCACTTTTGATAAGAATAAGATCGGGAAATATAATGATATATGGAAAAGATAGTTATTTTAATGAATCATTATACTCTGAATTGGGTTTGGAAGTTCCAGAGATAATAGAGAAAACTAAAAGACAAGAGATGATTTCGATGGAGAAATTGAGTGAAATAAATCCCAATTTTATATTTTTACAATTTGAAAAGAATGAAAATTTAGATAGCCCAGAAGCTCTTAAAGATTTACAAAAAAATCCAATTTGGAAAAATATAAAAGCAGTAAAAGATGATAAGGTTTTTGTGAATATAGTTAATCCAATGGCACAAGGTGGAACAGCATATAGTAAAATATCTTTTTTAGATGCAATAATTGAAATATTTAAAAAATAAAAAAGAAAGGAAAGAAATTTTTTTATGATTGAAAATAAAAGAAAAAATATAATTTTGATTTTACTATTAATTATAGGAATAATAATAATTTCATTTCTTTCTATAATTTTAGGTTCAAAGAATATAGATATAAAAGTTATAAAAGAATCTTTTTTCAACTTTAATCCTGATGATGTTGATCATCAAATTATTATGTATTCAAGAGTACCAAGAATAATAGGCTCCCTTATGATAGGGGCCTTTTTAGCTATTTCTGGATCTATGATGCAAGGAATGACAAGAAATATAATAGCTTCTCCATCTATATTGGGAATACTTGATGGCTCTACTTTTTTTGTCACTCTTTGTATAATACTTTTTCCAGCATCTTCAAATATTTTGTTGATAGTATTTTCATTGATGGGTTCAGCTTTTGGAGCTTTTATAGTTTTTTTTATGAGTTCTATAATTCCAAATGGAATGACTCCAGTTAGACTTACTATTATAGGGGCTATAACCGGAACTTTTTTGAGTAGTTTATCTGTAGGTCTTTCCATATATTTTAGAACTTCACAAGATATAAGTTTTTGGTATTATTCGAGAATTAATCAACTTACACCAAATATGATAAAGTGGATAATTCCATTTGCAATAATAGGAATAATAATGGCTTTGATTCTTTCAGAGTCTATAACTGTTTTATCATTAGGAGAAGAGATTGCTATAGGACTTGGACAGAATATTAAAAAAAATAAAATTTTAATATCTTTAACAGTTATAATTTTGAGTGGTATTTCTGTAGCTATGGCGGGAAAAATAAGTTTTATAGGATTAATGATACCTCATATAACGAAGTATTTTGTGGGTCATGATTATAAAAAAATAATACCAATTTCTGGGTTGATAGGTGCTTTTTTCTTATCCGGAGCAGATGTTTTGAGCAGATTTTTAAATTATCCTTTTGAAACTCCTGTTGGAGTTGTAACTGCATTATTTGGAGTTCCTTTTTTTCTGTATTTAGCTGGTAAAAAGGGAGAGAAAAATTATGCATGATTTTTTAATAGAAGAAAAAAGAATATTTAGAAGAAATTTTTTTATTATATTGATTTTGAGTATTTTTATGGTTTTGATCAGTATAAAAATAGGAACATTTGAAATGACTTTTAAAGATGTAATTGAAACAATATTTAGGATAAATCCAAGTAAGAGTAGAGATCTTGTAATATTTGAATTTAGAATGCCAAGAATAATATTGAGTGGATTTATAGGTTTTGGTCTTGGTATTGCTGGATCAGTAGTTCAAACTGTAACTAAAAATGAACTTGCAGATCCAGGGATTTTAGGAATTAATGCAGGTGCTGGAGCATCTGTTATAACTTTTATGTTTTTTTTCAAAGATATAATTAATTTTAAAAATTTGGTTGGGATAATGATTATGCCAATTTTTGGAATATTTGGAGGTTTATTTTCTGCAATATTAATATTTTATTTTTCTTCAAAAAGAGGTTTTTTAAACATTGAAAAACTTATTTTAATAGGAATTGCTTTATCATCTGGTTTTGGTGCGTATACTCTTTTTATAAGTTTGAAAATGAATCCTGATGATTATGAAATGGCTATGACATGGTTGTCTGGAAGTACATATAATGCTAATTGGAATTATATTTTAGGAATGATCCCTTGGTTTTTAATTTTTATACCATATATCATTAAAAAATCAGATGTTTTGGATATAATGCAACTTGAAGATGAGAATATAATATCACTTGGTGTGGAGCTCAATAAAGAAAGAAAAAAAGTTTTAATATCTTCAATTGCTATAGTAAGCACATGTGTAGCATTTTCTGGAAGTATAGGTTTTGTAGGACTTATTGCGCCTCATATTTCAAGACGTTTGGTCGGGATAAAACATAAATATATGTTAAAAATATCAGGAATGATAGGGATGTTTCTTGTCATAATATCGGATTTTGTGGCAAAAAATATTTCGCCTGTATCTGAAGTTCCAGTTGGTGTTGTAATTTCAATAATAGGAGTTCCTTATTTTTTATTTTTAATGTTTAAATCAAAAGGGAGATAATAAAAATGATCATAAAGACTGAAAATTTAAAGACATGTTATGATAAATATATTGTTTTTGAAGATTTGAATATAAGTATAGAAAGTGGAACAGTAACAACTATAATAGGTCCAAATGGTTGTGGTAAATCTACACTTTTAAAGACTATAGGAAGAATATTAAAACAAGATTCTGGGAAAGTCTTTTTAGAGAATGAAAATATGAGAAAAATGCAAAGTAAAAAAATATCAAAAAAAATAGCTTTATTGCCTCAAAATCCAAAAGCTCCTGGGCAATTAAAGGTTAGAGAATTAATTTCATATGGAAGATATCCACATAGAAATAAATTTTCAACTATGAACAAAAAAGATTTGGATATAATAAATTGGGCAATGGAAGTTACTAACATAAAAGATTTTCAATATAGAAATATAGATAGTTTATCTGGTGGACAAAGACAAAAAGTTTGGCTTGCAATGGCTTTAGCACAAGAGACTAAAATTTTATTGTTGGATGAACCAACTACATATCTTGATATGGCCCATCAACTTGATGTTTTAAAAATAGTTGACAGATTAAATAAAGATCATGAAAGAACTATAGTTATGGTACTTCATGATATAAACCATGCTTCAAAATTTTCAACTAATATAATAGCTATGAAAGATGGAGAAATAGTAAAATCGGGAACACCAAAAGAAGTAATAAATCATGAAAATTTGAAGAGAATTTTTAATATAGATTCTAATATAATAATAGATCAGAAAACAGATAAGCCATTATGTATAGATTATGATATGTTTTAAAAAATATTAACTTTAATAATATAATATTAATAAATAACCGCCCGATAATATTTTGGGAGGTGAAAAAATGAAAATAGATAATTACAAATTGAATATGCTTTCTAATAGGGAGTATATTTATAAGAAGACAGAAACAAAAAAGTCTTTGTTTTGGGTAGGAAATAAGCCATCCGAAAAATCCAATAATGATTTTGCTAAAGATTTGATGAGCTCTATAAAAGAGAGAATGCAGGATATAAAAAATATTTTGAATGATATAAAGAATATTTCAAAAGATGAAGATATAGATGATTTAAATATAGAAGATAAATCTAAGATAGAGTTAAAAATGTTGATAGAAATGGTTGAAAAATTTACTGGAAAAAAACTTAATAGTTTTAAGGTTATTGATTCTGATGAGTTGAAAAATAAATTAAAAGATCTTGAAAAAAATAATTCTGAATTGAAAAATGACTTGAATTTAAATAGATATCAGAATATTAATAATCGTGAATGGGGTTTTGAATATAATTATGATCTTGAAAGATATGAATATGAGAAACTAAATTTTTCTTCCAGTGGAATGGTGAAAACCAGTGATGGTAGAGAAATATCTTTTGATCTTGAAATGAGTATGGAAAGAGCCATGTTTGAAAAAGAAAGTTTTAATTTTACTGTTGGAAGTGTTCAAGATCCGCTTGTAATAAATTATGATACTATGATTTCTGATCTTGATCAAGAAAAATTTGAATTTGACTTAAATTCTGATGGTATAAAAGAAAGTATTTCATATTTAAAAGATGGAATGGGATTTTTAGCTTTTGATAAGAATGAAAATGGAAAAATAGATGATGGTTCTGAGCTTTTTGGACCTGAATCTGGAAATGGTTTTAGTGAATTGAGTGTTTATGATCAAGATAAAAATGGTTGGATAGATGAGAATGATGAAATATTTAATGATTTAAGAGTTTGGGCTAAAACCTCCAATGGTACAGATATGTTGTTTACACTTAAAGAAACAGGTGTTGGAGCTATATATCTTGGGAATAGTAAAAATGATTATTCGCTTAAAACTTCTATAGACAATACACTTGGAGTTATAAGAAATACTGGAATATTTTTGAAAGAAACTGGTGAAGTGGGAACGATACATAATATAGATTTTTCGGTATGATAATGATAAAACCATTGAAATATTATATTTCAATGGTTTTATTTTATTTTTACAAAATAAGATTTATCATGACCACATGCAGGACATATTTCAGGTGGATTAGTTCCTTCATAGATATAACCACATTTTAAACATTTCCAGAATATTTTTTCAGAAGAAGAAAAAAATTCTTGATTTATTATATTTTCTACAAGTTCTTTCAGGACTTTTATATGGTATTCATGAGCTTTTGCAATTGTTTTAAATTTCACGCAGGCTTTTTGATTTTTTTCTTCATCGGCTATTTTGGAATATTTTAAGTAAAGATCTATTATTTTTTCTTTTTCATCTATCATCATTTTTAAGTTTTCAAGTGTTGAAGCAATTGGAATATGATTATAATTAAAATTTTCTAAAGTATCGGATGTATTTATTAATCTTAAAAAGTTTTTAGCATGGGACCTTTCATGAAAAGAAAATTCTTGAAATATATTTTCTATAGATATATAACCATCTTTTTTAGCTCTTGATGAAAAATAATCAAATAAGTTCATGTTTTTTGATTCAATAAAAAAAGCTCTTATGAGATTTTGATTTGTGCTCATATATATCACCTCTTTAATTTTTTATATTTATAATTATATCAAAATGATAAGTATATTTTGTTAAAATAATTAAAGATAGATTAAAAATTAAAATGGTAATTAAAAGTTACGTGATATAATTAAATTATAAAACTTCTAAGGAGGGTTTTTTATGGGAAAAATATTATCTCTTGATATAGGCGGAACGAAGATACTTGGAGCTTTATTCGACGAAAAAGGTGAGATATTAAAAAGAGAGAAAAAATCTTCAAAATCGAATAAAGGTATTGAAAAGGTTAAAAATCAAATAAAAAAAGTTATAGATATATTGATAGAAGGTGAAACAGATATAGAGGCTATTGGTTGTGGAGTACCTGGAATAATAAAAGAAGGAAAAATATTATTTACTCCAAATATGCCATTAAGTGGTTTTTCTTTGAAAGAATTTTTAGAAGAAAATTATAAGGTTGATGTATATGTTGGTAATGATGCAAATGTAGCACTTTATGGAGAATATAATACGGAGAGTATATCAAAATATGATAATATAGTTGGATTTTTTATTGGAACTGGATTTGGTGGGGGAATAATAATTGATAGAAAAATTTATAAGGGTTCTATAGGGGCATCTGCTGAAATAGGTCATATAACTGTAAATCCAGATGGACCTTATTGTGGATGTGGGTCTAGAGGATGTGTTGAAAGTTTTGCTTCAAAAGTTGCAATTCAAAAGAGTCTTTCCAATCAAATAAGAAAAGGTAGAGATAGTTCTATAAAAGAGTATATACTTGATGATTCTATAATAAAAAGTTCAATTCTTTTAAAGGCTTATGAAGAAAATGATGAACTTGTAGTTGAAATTATGGATGAAGTTGCTAAGTATATTGGTATAGTTTCAGCAAATATTATGAATATATTTAATCCTCAAATAATAATTCTTGGTGGAGGGTTGATTGAAAGTTTTTCTGACAAATTATTGGATACTATTAATGAATATAGTAAAAAATATTCATTAAAACAAAATTATGAATCTACAGAGTTTAAGATTGCTTCTCTTGGCGATGATGCATGTATATTTGGTGCTTATCAGATGGCAAAAAATAGGGTGGATTGATCATGGATTATGAAACATCGGCGGTTATAAATATAGCATCTAAAGCTATAATTATGAAAATAGCTTATTTAGATAAAGAAGATAATATAATTGAGTTAGAAAAGTTAGAAAAGCCTTTAAATTTAGGTATAGAGAGTTTTAATACGGGTAGAATTTCATATGAGATAGTTGAAGAAATATGTTTTATACTCAAAAATTTTAGAAATAAATTAAAAGAATATGGTGTAAAAAAAGTAAAAGTAATAGCAACTACTGCTTTAAGAGAAGCAAAGAATTCTAAGTTTATAATTGAACAAATAAAGTCGAGAACTAAGTTTAATATAGATGTATTGGATGATAATGAAGAAAAAACAATAATTTATAAACAGATGATAAGAATTATAGAAAATGATAAGAATTTTAAAAATTCTAATATAATACTTAGTTATATAGGAACAGGTTCTCTTGGAATAATGTATTATTTAAATGGTGAGATAAAGTTTAACCATAATATAAAAGTTGGTACTATAAAATTAGCTCAGATATTGAAGGAATTGAATAATGAAACTATAAGTTTTTATAGTGTAGTGGATCAATATTTAAGAAGTTTTGGAGTTACACTTCAAAATTCTTTTAAGAATGAAAATGTAAATTATTTTTTTATAACTGGTAGAGAGATAAGATTGATTTCAAAACTGATTGATAAACATTATGAACAAATATCAATAAATGATTTTAACACTTTTATTGAAGATATTAAAAATAAAACAATTAATCAGATCAATGAAAAGTATAGTATTATAAATGAAAAACCTGAAAATATACTCGCAACATTAGCGATTTATAAAATGCTTTTGAGTATATCTAAGGTTAATAATATGAAGATTTTTAATATAGGTCTTATGGATTCTATCTTATATGAAATTTTAAAAAGAAATGAATATACGAGATATGAAGAAGATTTTGAAGAAAAAGTAATAAAATCTGCATATTATTTTGGAGAGAAATATCATTTTGATAAGATTCATGCTAAAAATGTTGAAAAATATGCATTAATTATTTTTAATGAAATTAATAATATTCATAAGTTGAAACAAAGAGATAGATTTTTATTAAGAATAGCTTCAATACTTCATGATATAGGTAAATTTATAAACTTAAAAAATCATGCATATTATTCTTATGAAATAATAAAGGCATCAGATCTTCCGGGTTTAAATATAAAAGATATAGAAGTGGTGTCAAATATAGCGAGACTTCATTCAAAAAATAATATAGATATAAATGAAGAAACTCTTAAGATTCTTACCAATAAAGAAAGAATAAGAATAGCTAAATTGCTTTCTATATTGAGAATTGCGGATGCTTTAGATAGATCTCATACAAAAAAAACTAAAGAAATAGATTTGAAAAATACTAAAAATAAAATAATTATAAATGTTTATACGACTGAAGATATGACACTTGAAGAATGGACATTTAACAAAAAAAGTGAATTTTTTCAAGAAGTTTTTGGTAAGAAGATAATTTTACAAAAAATTGTTAAATAAATATTGAGAGGTGATTTTATTGGAAAATAATATTTATTTTAACAGAGAGCTTAGTTGGATTGAATTTAATAATAGAGTTTTAGAAGAAGCTATGGATAAACAAAATCCAGTACTTGAAAGATTGAAATTTTTAGCTATAACCTCTTCAAATTTAGATGAATTTTTTATGATAAGGGTTGCCGGATTAAAAGAACAAGTTGAAGCTGGATATGAAAAAAGAGATATATCAGGTAGAACACCTATGGAACAGTTGAAAGAGATATCTATGAATATACATACTATGATAAAAAAACAGTATGATTGTCTTAATAGGTCTATATTACCAATATTAAAAAAAGAAAGAATAAGAATTTTGAATTATGATTTATTAAAAAAAGAGCAATTGAAAAAAGTAAAAAAATATTATGAAACTATTGTTTTCCCTGTTATAACACCTATGGCAATTGATCAGAGTAGACCCTTTCCAAAATTACCAAATAAAAGTTTGAATATAGCTGTTTCTTTGTTTAAAGAAAATGAAAATGAAAAAATAGCAATTTTACAAGTTCCATCTATAATACCAAGATTTTATGAAATAGAAATTAGTGATGGAACTAAAACTTATATATTGCTTGAAGATATAATAATGAATAATGCAGAAAATTTGTTTCCAGGATATGTTATAAAACATATGTCTCCATTTAGAATTACGAGAAATGCGGATCTTTCAATAGATGAGGAAGGTGCAGAAGATCTTTTACAAGAG
The DNA here is from genome assembly GCF_030445905.1 of Oceanotoga sp. Lineage (NCBI taxonomy): Bacteria > Thermotogati > Thermotogota > Thermotogae > Petrotogales > Petrotogaceae > Oceanotoga > Oceanotoga sp. Next base: position 9,275 of record NZ_JASUSU010000019.1, read on the forward strand.
ATAGAAAAGTCTCTTGTACAAAGAAAATGGGGAATGCCTGTGAGACTTGAAGTGTTTAAAAAAATAGATAAAAAACTTTTAGATATTTTAAAAACAATGCTCAACCTTTCGAATTCAGATATATACATGATAAATGGTCCTTTAGATATTTCAGCTTTTATGAATATAGCATTATTGAATGATTTTGGTTGTTTGAAGTATGAGAATTTTAAACCATCACCACATAAAGATTTTTTTAATAAAGATATATTTAAAGTTATAAAAAATAAAGATATATTGCTTTTTCATCCTTATCAATCTTTTGAACATGTAGTGAATTTTATTGAAAGAGCAGCCGAAGATGAAAATGTACTAGCCATAAAACAAACATTATATAGAGTTAGTGGAGATTCTCCTATTGTAGAAGCACTTATAAAAGCTGCTAAAAATGGAAAACAAGTTACAGTTTTAGTTGAATTAAAGGCAAGATTTGATGAAAAGAATAATATAGAATGGGCAAAAAAACTTGAAAAAGCTGGATGTTATGTTGTTTATGGATTAGTTGGATTAAAAGTTCATAGTAAGATACTTTTGATTGTTAGAAAAGAATATGAAGGTATAAAAAGATATGTTCATTTGAGTACGGGAAATTATAATGATAAAACAGCAAAATTGTATACGGATATAGGATTTTTTACATCTAAGGAGTCTTTTGGTTGGGATGCTTCAGCTTTATTCAATGTTCTTACGGGTTATTCTCAACCTCCGGAATGGAAAAAATTTATGGTAGCTCCAATTGGATTACAAGAAAATATAATAAAATTAATAGAAAATGAAATTATGTATGCCGAAAATGGGTTTAAAGCCAGTATAATAATAAAAGTAAATTCATTACTTGAAACACCAATTATAGATGCTCTTTATAAAGCATCTCAAAAAAATGTGAAAATAAAATTGATAGTCAGAGGTATTTGTGCCCTTAAACCTGGTATAAAAAATTTGAGTGATAATATAGAAGTTATAAGTATAGTTGGAAGATTTTTAGAACATACAAGAATATATTATTTTAATAATGGAAATGATTTTAAAATATATCTTTCAAGTGCAGATTTGATGCCAAGGAACTTGCATAGAAGAGTTGAAATATTATTTTCTATAGAAGAAAAGGAATTAAAGGATGAATTATATGATATTTTAAAACTTACCCTTGAAGATACTGAAAAAGCAAGAATTCTTAATTCTGATGGAATTTATAGAAGAATTGATAAAAGAGGTAAAAAAAGATTAGAATCTCAAAAAGAATTTATAAATAAATATAAGATAAATTTTAAAGAATCTTTGAATAAGGATATGAAAGATATGTTAAAACCAAAAAAAGATTTAGAAAGAGATGATAAATATAATATATAAATATATTGCATGACATAATATGTCATATTGTATATTTTATAATTATATTAAAGGGGTGATTTTATGTCAAGGCCAACTACAAAACCTGATTTAATAGAAGCTGCAAATGAAAGATTTTCAAAACTTTGGAGTTTAATAGATACTATGACAGAAGAAGAGCAAAATTCTTTGTTTTTATTTGAAGATAGAGATAAAAATTTAAGGGATATTCTCGTTCATCTATATGAATGGCATCAAATGGTTAATAGATGGCATAGAATAGGAACAATTGAGGGAGGAATTCCAGAAGTTCCAGGAAAAGGATATACTTGGAGAACTCTTCCCGACTTGAATCTTGAAATATGGAAAAAATATCAAGATGTATCTTTAGATTCTTCTAAAAAAATGTTGAAAGAAAGTCATAAAATGGTTTTAGATTTGATAGAAAGCCATACAAATGATGAACTTTTTTCAAAAAAAGTTTATAAATGGACTAAAAGTACTACTTTAGGGGCTTATTTTGTGAGTGCTACTTCAAGTCATTATGATTGGGCTATGAAAAAAATAAAAAAACATATCAAATCTCAAAAAAATAAGCCAAGTTGATAAACTTGGCTTATTTTTTATATATGTATTGCCCATCCTTCAACGGCTCTCATAGATTCCATAACGGCTTCAGATATAGTAGGGTGAGCATGTATCATATTTGCTATATCTTCTGGCAATAATTCAGATGATTTTGCAAGTAATATTTCATGTATTATCTCAGTTGCATTATATCCAGCAATATGAGCTCCTAATATTTCATGAGTTTGAGGTTCATAGAGTATTTTTATAATCCCATCACTTTTTCCTATTGCAACAGTTTTTCCAGCACCATAGTATGGGAAATAAGCTTTTTCATATTTTTTGTCATTTTCTTTTAAAGCCTTTTCTGTATATCCAAAACTTGCTATTTCTGGTTCACAATAAACTGCTGAAGGTATGGCATTTAAATTTAATTTGTTTTTTTGTCCTTTTATATGTTCAACCGCAATTTCACCTTCTTTAGAAGCAACATGGGCTAATTGTGGTGTTTTAACTACATCTCCTATGGCATATATGTTGGATTCATCTGTCTGATAATAATCATTAACTTTTATAAATCCTTTTTCTATTTTAATTTTAGTATTTTCTAATCCTAAATCATCTATTATAGGGATTCTTCCAACTGCTACAAGTATTTTTTCAACTTTTATTTCTGATATTGAATTATCTTTTATATTTTCTAATTTAACTTTTAAAAGATCTTCATAGTTTTCATAGCTTTTTGCTATAGTTGAATTTAATATTTTTATACCATCTTTCTTAAAGGCATCTTTTAAAATTTTTGCTGTGTCTTCGTCTTCTAATGGAAGTATGTTATCGAGCATTTCTGCTATTGTGACATCTACACCAAAACTTTTCATGACATATGCAAATTCCATTCCAATTGCACCACTTCCAATTATTAATATGCTTTTAGGTAATTTTTCTTGCATTAAAATACCTGTTGAGGATAGTATTTTTTCTTCATCGAATTCAAATCCTTTTAATTCTCTTGGTTTAGAACCAGTTGCAATTATTATATTTTTTGCTGTTATACTTTTATTTTCATATTTTATAGTATTTTTATCTGTTATTTTTGCTTGAGAATTTATATAAGTTATATTGTTTTTTTCTAATAAATATTTGACACCATTTGAAAGTGTTTCAGATGCTTTTCTTGATTCATGAAATACTTTTTTATAATCAAAAGAAGTCAAGTCCATTTTAACTCCTTTATCTATAAATTCGAGCATATTTCTGTATTTTTCTGCTTGACTTATTAAACTTTTTGAAGGAATACATCCAATATTTAAACATACTCCACCAGGTTTATCTTTTTCGAATATTATTGTTTTAATTCCGAGTTGACTAGCCCTTATTGCTGATACATAACCTCCAGGACCAGCTCCTATTATAGCTAAATCAAAATCCATATTTAAAACCTCCTTAGTATAACATTTTAAATGGATTTTCAATTATATCTTTTAAATATTTTAAAAATTCAGCTCCAGAAGCTCCATCAATTAATCTATGATCACAGGATAAAGTCATTTTCATTATAGGTTTTATCTTGATTTCGCCATTTTCAACAATTGGTTTTTCGTTTATAGAACCAATTGCCAATATTGCCGAGCCTGGAGGATTTATTATAGCAGTGAATTCTTCTATTCCAAAACTTCCAAGATTAGATATTGTGAAAGTTGAATTTGTATATTCTTCAGGTTCTAAACTTCCATCTTTTGCCTTTTCTATTAATTGTTTTAATTCGGTATCTATATCTTTTATTCCTTTAAATTGAGTTTGTCTTATTATTGGAGTTATTAAACCATCTTTTTGGGCAACCGCAATTCCAATATCTATATTTGAGTATTCGATTATATTTTCATCATTCCATGAAGAATTTATTATTTTATGTTTTAAAATTGCTTGAGATGCAATTTTTATTAAATATGAGTTTAAAGAAACTTTTTCGCCTTTTTTGTTCATTTCTTTTCTCGTGTTTAATATATTTTCCATATTTACAGATACTTTTAAATAATAGTGTGGAGAAGTGAATTTAGATTCTGAAAGTCTTTCAGCTATTATTCTTCTCTTATCAGATATTTCTATAATTTTATCTTCACCAACATTTTTAAAGAAACTTGTTTTTTTGTCTTTAAATTCTTCAATATCTTTTTTTATTATTCTGCCATTAGGTCCAGACCCTTTTATTTTTTTTATGTCTATATTATTTAATTTTGCTATTTTTTTTGCAAGAGGTGATATCTTTATATGGGAACCATCTTCATTATTTTGTTTTGTGTTTATATTATTTGTATCTTTTTCTTCAATGATTTTTTCAGTTTTTGTTTTTTCAGATTTATTATTCTCTCTTATTTCATCTTTCAATTCATCTAAAATTTCCTGTATATTTTCATTTTCTTCTCCAACTATAGCAATTGTTTGACCAACTGAAGCACGTTCACCAGAGTTTACTATTATTTTTAATATAGTTCCCTCATTCATCGATTCATATTCCATAGTAGTTTTATCAGTTTCTACATCACAGATTATTTGACCTTCTTTTATAGTATCACCTTGGTTTACTCTCCATTTAGTTATTTTTCCCTTTTTCATAGTTGGGGAAAGAGCTATCATAAATATTTTTTCAGCCATTTTAAATCCCCCCTTAAATGTACATTACTTTTTTTACAGCATTTAATATCTTTTCAACAGTTGGTTGTGCATGTAATTCGAGTTTGTGATTATAAGGCATTGGAACATCTTCTGAAGTTACGAGTTCTACAGGAGCATCTAAGTAATCAAAGACATTTTTATGTATTAACCATCCAATATGAGAGGCAACACTTGCATTTGGCCATGATTCATCAACTATCACGACTCTGTTGGTTTTTTTTACAGATTCATAGATGGTTTCTTCGTCAAGAGGTCTTAGAGATCTTAAATCTATTATTTCTGCGTTTATATTTAATTCTTTTAATTTTTCATTTGTTTCTAATACTGTTTTCATAGGTTTTGAATAAGATATTATAGTTATATCAGAGCCTTCGGTTCTTTTTATAGCTTTACCAAAAGGAATGAGATATTCATTTTCCGGTACTTCTCCTTCCCAACTGTACATCATTTCACCTTCAAGGAAAATTACTGGATTATCATCTCTGATTGCGGTTTTTAACATGCCTTTTGCATCTTCTGGAGTAGATGGTGCCATGACTTTTAAACCTGGAGTATGAAAGAAAAATGTTTGTAAAGCTTGAGAATGCTGTGAACCCAAAAATTCTGCAGGACCATTAGGTCCTCTAAATACGATGGGAACTTTTAACTGTCCTCCAGACATGTAAAGCATTTTTGCAGCATTATTAATTATTTGATCCATTGCTTGTATAGAAAAATTAAATGTCATGAACTCTACAATAGGTCTTAAACCTGCCATTGCAGCACCTATTCCTATTCCTGCAAAGCCCTCTTCTGTTATAGGAGTATCTAATATTCTTTTGTCTGTGTATTTATCTAAAAGTCCTTGAGAAACTTTATAAGCTCCATTATATTGGCCAACTTCTTCACCCATAAGAATTATATTTGTATCTTTTTCCATTTCTTCATCGATAGCGGCTTTTATGGCTTCTCTCATAGTTATTTTCATATGTTATCCCCCCTAAATAAGAATATCTGTGTACAATTCATTTAAGTCAGGTTCATCACTTTTTTCTGCATAATCAGCTGCTTCTTTTGCAATTTTTTTACATTTTATATCTATATCCTCAAATTCTTCTTCTTTGAGCAGATTATTTTTTATCATTTCATTTTTTAATATCAAAATTGGATCTTGTGATTTGTATTTTTCTAATTCGTCTTTTGATCTATACTTAGCTGGATCACTTGCAGAATGGCCTTTGTATCTATAGGTTTTTGCTTCTAAAAGAACTGGAATGCCATTTTTTGCTTTTTCTATAGATTTTTTTACTGTATCATATACTTCGAGTATATTCATTCCATTGACTTGTTCACCATACATTCCGTAAGAACCTGCCATTATTGAGAAATCTTGTATCGAAGAAACACGTTTAAAATCTGTTCCCATACCATATTGATTATTTTCACATATGAAAATAACTGGAATCTCCCATATTTTAGCCATATTTAACGTTTCATGGAAGCTTCCTTGATGTATAGCACCATCTCCAAAAAAGCATAGTACTACTCCATCTTCTTTTAAATATTTTATTTTTAGTCCAACGCCTGCTGCAATTGGAATATGTGCCCCAACTATTCCATTACCACCATAAAAATGTTTTTTTTCATCGAAAAAATGCATGGATCCACCTTTTCCTTTTGAACAGCCAGTTATTTTTCCATATAATTCTGCCATCAAAGAATTTGGAGTCAAGCCGCATGCTAATGCATGACCATGGTCTCTATATGTTGTTAATACATAGTCTTTTGATAGATTTAAATTTTGTATGGCACCAACTGCAACGGCTTCTTCTCCTATATAAAGATGAAGAAAGCCACCTATTTTTCTTAATCCATAGCTTTGAGCAGCTTTTTCTTCAAATCTTCTTATTAAAACCATTTTTTCTAACATATCCATCAATAATTCTTTATCATATTTTTTTATATCTATCATATTATTCCCCCCTTAGATCGAGAATATCGTATGCACCTTTCATTGGCTTAAAGTATTTGAAATATAAAATTTCTGTTTCTAAGACAACCATATCTGAAACATCTTCATTTATTTTCCAAAAAACTCCAAGTCTGTCTCCCATTATTTCAAGAATTTCTTTTTTTATAGAAGGATTGTCTATAACATTTATTTTTCCTTTTATATTCATTATTTCTCTAAGATCCTTTTTTTGAAATAACCATTCTACTTTTTGTGAATTGTTTATCTGATGTGTTTTTGGGAATGAAGATGCTGTTATTGCATATATATACTCGCCTTTTCCTGGTAATAATATTGGACTCATCCATCTCGAAGTAGGATATCCTTTATCATCGATAGTACTCAAAAGTGCCGTTTTAGATTCTTCTATAATTTCTTCAAGTTTTTCCATAAATGCTTTTTTATACATTAATTTCCCCCCTCTTTTCTGAATTATTATAAATCCAGTTGAAATTTTTTAATAATTTTATTTTTTTAGACATATAATTATTCAAATTATTTTCTATAAGTGTATAAGATATAATTTTTCCATAATAAAATTTTGAATTTATTAATATTTGCTTTTTTATATTTGTTTCATCTATATCATCCGAGATATCTTTTAAATTAGTTGTTTTTGAGTAATTTGAATATATATTTTTTTTATTATGATTTATATTTTTTATATTGATTGAATTATTTAATTTGGAAAGATTAGTATTTAAGAGTAATGTTCCATGATGTAAAAATTTATTTTTGGATAGTCTAAAAGCACTTCCTGATACTTTTAAATTTTTATAAAATAAACTATTTTTATCATCTTTTGTAAGGGAAATATTGAAGTTTTTTATGGATTTCATCAAAATATCAAAATTTTTTTCTTTATCATTTAAGTCTAAATATCCTATAAAGCTGTAATTTAAATTGCCAAGATCTTGAAAAACAGTTCCCCCGCCAGATTCTCTCCTTGCAATTTTTATATTATTTTCTTTTGTATAGTTTATATTGCATTCTAAGAATAAATTTTGATGTTTTCCAATTACTAAACAATCTGTATTTTTATAAAAAATTATGGAAAAATCATCTTTTTTTATGGTTTCGAATATATAACTTTCAAAAGCAAGATTATAATATATGTCTGTGTTTATGACTTCATATACTTTTATCCCATAAAATTCACCCCTTTTAAAATATTCATACAATATTAGAATTAATTTATTAAATTATACTATATTTTAACTTAAATAAAAAGTATGTTTTAACTTGACTTTAAATTTAAAAGGGATATAATATCATTTAATATTATAGAATAGAGAGGATTTAGTATGAAGAATAAAGGAATTTTGATGACCATGTTTTCGGCAATTTTATTTGGATTTATGCCGATTTTTGCTAAAATAGCTTATTTGGGAGGGATAAATTATTATAGTTTAGTATTTTTGAGAAGTATGTTTGCACTTATATTTATATCTATATTTATATTAATAAAGAAAATATCTATAAAAATAAATTTTAAAGATTTTATAAATTTATTTTTTCTTTCTTTGATTGGATATACATTAACACAATTGACTCTTTTTGCTTCATATACCTATATAAGTACAGGTGTTGCCACTACACTTCATTTTATATATCCTGTTTGTATAATGACTGCAAATATTTTGTTTTTTAAAGAAAGAGTAAATAAAAATAAAGTTTTTGCTCTTATTTTAGCTATTATTGGAATAAGTATGCTTTCTATAAATAAAAATATTAAAATAGATATTCGTGGTGTTTTTATAGCTATTATCTCTGGAATTTTGTATTCTTATTATATGCTTGTGATTGAGCATACAAAGATAAAAAACATGAATAGTGTTGTTATGACTTTCTATTTGCTTTTGTTTTCGATGATTTTTTTGGGTTTTGGTAGTTTGAAATTTGAATTAAATTTTAATTTTAATTACTTGTCTTGGTTTATGGGTATGATAATAGCTTTATTATGCTCCATTTTTGCAGTTATTTTATTACAAATGGGTATAAAAGAAATCGGTTCATCCACAGCTTCAATATTGAGTGCGTTTGAACCGATAGTGAGTGTTATTCTCGGGGTAATAATTTTTAGAGAAAGTATAACTATTAACATATTTTTAGGAATTGTTTTTGTAATAGTATCAGTATTAATAGTAAATTTTAATAAAAAATATTAATTTTAAAAATGTTTTTTTAAGAACATAGTGTTTTATATTGAAAAAAATTTCATCATTTTAATTTTTTATTACGAATTTTAAAAATAATAAAAATATAGTTTGATAATGCTCTGTTTTATGATACAATAAAGAAAAATAAAAGCGAAGAACGTCCGTAAGTACTTTTAAGATCCTACTACCTATAACATGAAAGCCGGCAGGCACAACTGCCGGCTTTCATCACTTTAATTCAAATATACTTACCAATTTATCCATTCAGGAACTAACCAATCCCCTGTTTTATATTCTAAAGGCCAAACAGCTTTCCATTCACCTTTTGTGTTCCATTGATATATTATACCATTTGCTCCATTTCCACCATATTTTAAGTCATGATTTTCTGTAAATATTACAGGAGCAACGCCTTTGTCTCCACCTAAAGGAAATTCTACTTTTTCTATGGCTTTTATTATTTCATCTTTATCATTTAAATTTTTAGTATTTTCAAGTGCTTCTTTTAAAACATATAAAGTGTTATATGAAGGGAATGCTATGAATCCAGGAGCATGTCCAAATTTTGTTTTATAATCTTCATACCATTTTAATGTTTTTGATGTTAAAGGAGCTGGACCGCCATTTGGATATGCAGATGTTTCATATATTGATTTTTGATTTGTTTGATTAAAAAATTCTGGTTTTAGTGCTGGGGCAATAGCACCTACTATTGCAGCATTTACTTTTAAATCATACCATTGTTTTGTGAATTGAATTCCATCTTCGGTAACTATGGCATCAATTATAACTTGAGCACCAGCTTCCTCAGCTCTTTTGAATGTAGCCGAAAAATCATTTGTTCCAGCAGGGAAATAATCTCTATAAACTATTTCTACACCTGCTTTTTCAGCTATTTCAGCGGCTTTTTCAGCTATACCTTTAGAATAAACAAGATCTAAAGATATTATTGCAGCTTTTTTTATGCCATATTCAGGAACGAGATAGTTTGCGATAAATTCACCGATAGATCTTCCTTGAGATATTGAATCAAGTGTTCCAACTCTAAAGTAATATTTGTATTTATTAAAATTTTCGGCAACTTTATTTGTTATATCTGGAGATGCTGCTCCTGTTCCAAGCCATATTACTTTATATCTTGCCATTGTATCCATAGCAGCAAGAACTGGTCCAGAACCAACTCCACCTATTAAGAAATCTATTTTATCTCTTGTTACAAGCCTTGTTATTCCTGAGATCATTTTTCCGGCAGTATTTTCATCATCTACGAATACTAATTCTACAGGTCTTCCAACTATTCCACCTTGTGCATTTATTTCATCTGCTGCCATTTGAACAGATTCTTTAATCCATACTCCATTTTCAGTTTGATAAGGACCAAGAACACCTATTTTCCAAGGATTTGCTGAAAATGCTGAAACAATAAGAATTATAATGAATATTAAACTTAAAGCTTTTTTCATAAAGAGAATCCCTCCTAATTTTATAATGCTTATAACCCCAGATAAGCACTTTTTATTGAATTATTTCCTGAAAGTTCTGAAGGATTACCTTCCCATACTATGTTTCCATGTTCAAAGATAGATATTTTATCTGCTATGGGAAGTATCATTGTCGCATCTTGTTCTACTATTAAAATAGTTTTTCCAGTTTCTTTTATTTTTTTAATACCTTCAAATATTTGTTCTTTTATTATATGTGCAAGTCCCATAGATGGTTCATCTAATAATAATATTTCAGGTTCTAACATCAAAGCCCTTCCTATTGCAAGCATTTGTTGTTCTCCACCACTCATAGTACCTGCTTTTTGATTTATTCTTTCTTTTAATCTTGGAAATATTTGATAAACAAAATCAAGATTTTTTTTAATATTTTTATTAATAGAGTATATAGTTGCAATTTCAAGATTTTCTTTTACAGATAAATCTCTAAATAACCTTCTATTTTCAGGAGAAAGAGATATGCCCATTCTTGCGATATTATGAGTTTTTTCATTTGAGATATCTTTGTCTTTGAATATAATTTGACCAATATTTGGATGAACAGTTCCAGTTATAGATTTTAATAAAGTTGATTTTCCAGCACCATTTGGTCCAAGTACGGCATGACATTGACCTTCAATTACACTCAATGAAAGATTTTCTAAAACAGTTGCTTTTCCATATCCTGCAGTGATCTGTTTAATATCAAGCATTGGCAATTTCTCCACCACCTTTACCAAGATAGGATTCAATAACTTGTTTATTTTCTACTATTTCTTTTGGAGTACCTTCGGCTATTTTTTTACCATAATCTATTGCTATTATTCTATTTACTATTTGCATGAACTCTTTTAATCTATGTTCTATTAATATTATTGTTGTTCCACTTTTTTCATTAGCTTTTATTATAACATTTGAAATAGGTTCTATTTCTGATGATGTGAGACCAGCAAAAGGTTCATCGAGTAATATTAATTCTGGTTTCACAGTCAAAGCTTTTGCAACTTCAAGTTTTTTTAAATATCCTTGTGGAAGTTGTTCTGTATCTGTATATAAAACTTCTTCAAGTTCGCAAATAGAAGCTACATGTTTTATCCAATCTATTTTTTCGGATTCATTTGGAAATAATTTATTCATCCTAGGAGTTAAAGATGCAACTTTTAAATTTTCGAATACACTTAACTCTTTAAAAGGTTTAACTATTTGAAAAGTTCTTACAAGACCCTTATGAGCAACTTTTATAGGATTCATACCAAAAATTGATTCATTTTGAAATATTATTTTTCCATTATCTGGTTTTATAAACCCTGAAATTAAGTTAAAAATAGTTGTTTTTCCAGCACCATTTGGTCCAAGAATTCCAAAGCGTTCACCCTTTTTAACATTAAAAGTAATATCATCAGTTGCTTTTAATCCACCAAAATTTTTTGAAAGATTATTTATCTCAAGAATATTATTTGTCAATTTTTATCACCGCTCTTTTCTATAACAGGTTTTATACTTTTTTTTCTTTTTATTAGATTACCAATGCTAACAAAAATACCTTTTGGAAGGAAAAGTACAGATAACATCAATATTACAGTATATATTATTTGATTCCATTCTCCAAAACCTCTCAATAATTCTGTTAATAAAGAGATAAAAAAACCTCCAAGAGCTGCAGGAATAATTCCACCAATTCCTCCAACAACAGACATTATAAGTGTGTTTAATGATAAAGGATATACTATATCTGGTCCTATATATCCATAAAAATGACCTATCACAGTACCAGCCATACCTGCAAACATTGCTGATAATGCAAAAGCAGTTACTTTATATTTTGTTGTTTCAATTCCTAAAGCTTTTGCAGCTTCTTCATCGGATTTTATAGATTTTAATATTAATCCAAAATTAGATTTGCCTAGATAAAAAAGTAATCCTATTGATATTACGGCAAATATGAGCATAAAATAATAAGAACCCATTGGACCTTCTGTTAAAAAAGGTATTCCAAAAATTCCTTCTTCGCCACCTGTGACTTCTGAATAAGAAATGGTCAATTTCTCAAATATGGAGGCTATTGCAAGAGAAGCTAAGGCGAAGTAAGGACCTTTAAGTCTTAAAGTTGGAATACCTATAATTATTCCAAATAATATTGAAAAAATTGCTGCAAGTGGAATAGACAACCAAGGTTTTATTGCAAAAGAAGAAGATATAAACCCAAGCATATAACCACCAATGGCTATAAATGCTGCATGACCCATATTTTCTTTACCTGTGAATCCTGAGAGTATATCCCAACTTCCAGCATAAACCATGTATATGAAAGAAACGGATAGAATGTTTATGAGATAGAAATCATTTGAAATCAATGGAAAAATAAATAAAAAAGCTGTAAATAATAGTATTATAATTCCCCTTATATCTTTTAAAAATTTCATAAAATCACCCTTTATATAGTTTTCTTACCCATAATTCCTGTAGGTTTAAATATTAGGAATATGAATACCAGAACAAGGAATACAACTTCTGTCATACTTGAAGTCCAAGTTATTGCGACAATACCTTCAATATAAGCCATAATAAATGCTGCAACTATACTTCCTCCTATACTACCAAGTCCACCTAATATAACGATTGAAAATGCTTTTAATAATGTTGGGAGCCACATATCAACTGAGATTGAAAGGAAAGGAGATATTACGATTCCTCCGATTCCAGCTAAAAGTGCTGATATTGCAGAAGTTAGTATAAAAACAGAACTTGTATTTATTCCAACTAATTCAGCGGCATAAACATCTTGAGATGTTGCAAGTATTTGTTTTCCAAAACTTGTTTTATTTATAAATAACATAACAGCAATTATTGTAATAATTGAAATTATGAAAGCAAAAACTCTTGAACCAGGAACGGTTTCACCCATAATATTTAAAGCGTTATCATAAAAAGGCATTATTGAATATCTTCTTGCACCGTATAGCATTGTGAATAAATATTGAGTAAAATATGCTGCACCAAGTGTGAAGATGAGTATATAAATGCTTTCTCCTTTTTTTCTTAAATAAAGTATAGGTCCTTTCATCATGAGGCCACCTAATCCAGCAACCAATAAAAGAGATATTATAGCTGCAAGCCAAGAAGGAAAATTTAAGCTTATAAATGTATAAGTTAAATATGCTGCAACCATGTAATAAGCTCCATGATAAAGGTTTACAACGCCGGCTACCCCAAAAGTCAGCGAAAATCCAAGTGCTATTAAAGCATAAATTGATCCATTAATAGTTCCGTTTATTAGGACATTTGCAAACAAAATCCACACCCCTTTTTTATGTGTTTTTATGTTTAAATAAACACTGAATCATTTCTCAATAAAAATTAATAAAAATAAAGATTTAAAGCTAAATAAAGAATAGGTGAATCATATCTCAATTAAATAATCTTTATTATATAGTACTATTAAATACTTTATTTTTCAAAACTCGAAGAATGACAGTTATAATAAATTAGGATTAATAATTTCGATTTATTTATATTTCTTATTGTATATCTAAGTTTTACTTTTTATTACGATGTTTTTCATTTTCATTAATTAAGTTAGTTTTTTCGCAATGAAATAAAAAATCTGAGAAGTACAGTTTTAGTACTTCTCAGATTTTTGATTGTTTATAAAATATTTTTGTATTGAATTGTATTAAATTTTTTCAAGTTTATATATAGTATTTTTTATAGTTTTCTTTTTTTTATCTAAACTCAATGAATTCAATTTCATATCATCAAAATGTTCTTGCATGATATTTTTTAATTCTGATAATTTTTTAAATCTATAGGTTTCATCTACTTTTTCAATCAATATTTTATCATATACTTCTATGTATTTATTGTATACTTCCATATCGAATATATTATCTTTCATCTCTTTTAAATTCATTATTAATTTTTTGTAATTTTCTTGATTGAATTCTTCAATTACATATGTTTTTTTCTTGTTAGAATCATTTAATTTTATAAATGAAATCAATATAGGAGAAATTGTTGAGAATATTATCATAAATAGTATGAGATCTACTATGTTTGGGAAAACTACTCTGCCAGGTATAAATATTGATATAGAAGCGTTTAATAAACCTATTATCAAATCGATACTGAACATTGAATTATAGATTATACTCAGTATTAAAAAAGTTATGTATATTGATATAAATTTTAATAAAGGAATTAATATAAAACTTTTTATAGGATCTTCAGTTTTTTTGTAGTTTCTTATTATACTCCATATAAAATTTAAATATATGAATATCATTCCTGTATAGCTTAAAATCGTTAATAATAAAGGATCATAATTGAAACTGAGATTATAAGATAATTCTCTCAATAAATCATTTGAAAAGGCTAATACTATTATTAAAAATACTATATTAGAAATATATTTTTTCATTTTGTTCCTCCCTATTTAATTTTCTTTGGCAAGAAATCCCTTTTCTTTTGCTAGATAAGACTTACCATTTAGCTTTATGTTCTTCAACACAACCATAAGTTTTTGTTATATTTATTTTTTTGTCGTTTATTTGGACATATCCATTAAAATATCCAAAAATTTGATCAAATTTAGATTTTATAAATAAAGCTTTTGTTCTATCTTTTCTTATATATAATGGAGTGAATTTTAGGTTTATGCTTTCATTTGAATTTTTTAAAGTCCAATTTGCCATTAAATTTTTTTTATCATATATAAATTTTATATCTTCATTTATTTTATAGATTTTGTCATTATAAGTTATGGCATTTTCATTCATACCAGTTCCATCAGTCCATTTTGCACCAAAGTTTATACCTATTTTATTTTTTGAAATATATGTCGAGAATGTAGCCCAATTCCAAAATGTTTCATAAGGCCATTTGCCTCTTCCAAAATCAAGGGAAGCCAAGGAACTATTTTTTTCGAATATTATAGTTTGATTGTTTGTATATAAAGCTCCTTCAACTGGGAGACAATTTTGTTTGGAAGTATATTGAAATCTTTTTTCATTCCATGGAATTACAACATTTAAAGATTCATAGTTTTCTGGATATTCTATAAAGAATTCACTTTTAAATTTTTTTGAACTCGCATTTATTATTACTTCTTTATTTTTATGGAGCATTTCTATTGTAATTTTTTTACCATTGAAAGAATTAGTTCCCAAAAGAGAGTCTGGAAGATATACATTCATACTGCCTGGAATAACCTCTTTATCTTCATAAAATTCATTATTTTTATAGTCCATTAAATATATAAACCCAACACTTGCATATTCGAATGTAGTTATGGCTATTGTTAAACTTAAGTTTGAATTATTTATAGCCCAATAATTCCATCTCTTTTTTCTAAAAGGGCTACCTTTTAAATTTATTTTGTGAACGGGATTTTTTGACCAACCTATGGCTGAATTGTTTAGATTACCTTGTGAATCACATAATTTAACTGTTTTCAAGATTTCTTTTTGAGCCATATATATTCCCCCCATAAATATACTTTTAACTAATTATACCTTATTATCTTGTAAAAAACTTTAAAATAAAAGAAATATGAGTAATTAACTGTTTTTTAATTTATTTGAAAATTTTATTATGTATTATTATATTATGTAGGTTTATCTACATAATATAAATTTAATTTATGGGGGAACTTTTTATGTTCTATGAAGAAGATAATATTTCAAAATACTATAAAAATCTTGAAAGAGAAAAGATAATAATAAAAGATAGCATAGAAAATAATATAGTATATTATAAAATAAATAATTTAATGGGTTCTGGTGATTTTATAAGAATAAAATATAAAAAAGGATTTGAATCCATATTATTTAAAAATGTAGATATGGCAAAAAATGTATTTAATTATAATTTTTTTAAAAATGGTAAGAATATGTTGGAATTTACTTATTGTATGGAAGGGTATTTTGAACTTGGTATAGAAGGATTTGATAATTCTTCTAGAATAGGAAAAGATGAATATTGTATTTTTTATATGCCTGAAAAATATAAAAAATTTAAGATGAAATACAATAATTTTAGTTGTTTTTCAATAGCTATGGATTTTGAACTGTTAAAAAATAATATAAATACTCCATTTAATGATGAAATAATAGAAGGTATGATAACTAATTCATATAAAAATTATGTTGATAATTTTTTATTAATAGAAAAATCTGATAAATCTTTGAAAGATATGGTTAATGATATTTATAATAATTCAATATTTAATTTTTCTAAACTAGAAGAAGATATTTTAAAGATATTTTTTAGTATTCAAAATAATAAAAAATTTTATGAAAGTTCAATCATGACTGGAATAATTTCAGTATTACTTAAAAATCTTGATGATCCGCCTTATATAAATGATTTGTCTCAAAAATTTAATCTCAGTAATTATAAGATTCAGAAATATTTTAAAGAAAGTACAGGAGGAACTTTTTATGATTTTATAAAAAAACAAAGAGTTGAAAAATCTAAAGATTTATTAAAAAATAAAAATTTAACTATAGCTTATATAGCTTCTGAAATTGGTTATGATAATGCAAGTAAGTTTTCTAATATGTTTAAAAAAGAGATGAATATAACCCCTAAAAAATATAGAGAATATATAAAATAAAAAATTCTTCATTTTAAAATGAAGAATTTTTTATTTTTTGGAGTAGATTTTTTTTTATATTGATAATATAATTGTATGATATTAAGTTAGGTAAAACTAAAATTTGTATAGGGGTGAAAGGATTTGAATAATAAAGATTATCAGAGAAATTTGATACTTAATGAAAATCTCTGGAAAGTCATGTGGAAAATGTCTTTGCCGGCTATAATAGCTATGATTTTATATGGACTGAATACTGTATTCGATGCTATTTTTGTTGGTCGTTTTGTTGGTGAAACGGCACTTGCTGGGGTTTCATTAGCCTATCCATTATCTCAAATTGTTCTTGGTATAGGTTCATTATTTGGAGTGGGAGCAGGTTCTGCATTGAGTATAGCAATAGGAGCTAAAGATAAAAAGACTCAGGAGAGAATATTAGGTAATGTCAATTACTTAAGTATAATTTCTACCGTTGTATATATGATCATTGGTTGGTTTTTTGCTGAAAGTTTTATAAAAATGATGGGTGGAAAAGGGGAAGCTATACTTCCTGCTGTCGAGTATTTTAGAATAACCATAATAGGAACTATTTTTTGGATACATGGATTAGCTTTGAATATGGTTGTTAGAGCAGAAGGAAAGATGAAATCAGCTGCAGTTATGATGGGTAGTGGATTATTAATAAATATAATAGCAAATTATTTTTTGATAGTTGTTTTTGGTTTTGGAGTTAAAGGGGCAGCTTGGGGAACTAATTTGGGTATGTTTATATATAGTTTAATGGGAATATTATATTTTTCAGGAAAAAAAGCCACATTTGAAGCTAATCCTTTGAAGATTTATAGAGATAAAAAAATAATAAATAGTATATTTTCTATGGGAATACCTTCATTTATAATGTCTGTTATGAGTGTTTTACAGGGAGTTGTAGTTTTTAATGCATTATCTAAATATGGAACTTTATTTGATATAGCTTTTTATGGTGTTGCTTTTAGAATATATACTTTTTTATTAACGCCAATTTTTGGTCTTATGAGGGCTTTACAACCCGTTACAGGTATAAACTTTGGAGCTGGTAATAATTTAAGGGTTATAAAATCTTATAAGGTTTTTACAGTTGCAGGTATTTGTTTTATGATTCCTTTTTGGATTATTTTGATGTTAATTCCCAGCTCAGTATTGAATATAATGATGCCAGGACAGATTTTTGATCCTTATAATATAATGAACTTTAGAATTTTGATGCTCGTAATACCTATACTTCCAATAATATTTATATGTATGACTTTTTTTCCATCTATTAATAAAGGAAAACCTGTTGCAATAATAGGTATAGCAAGACAAATTGTTTTTTATATTCCTGTTATGTATTTTTTTCCAAAATTTATGGGAATAAGAGGTATTTATTTCGGATCTTTTTTGATAGATGTAATTATAGTTATTTGGGCTTTGTTAATCTCTTTGAAAGAATTTAAAGTTCTTAAAAATAAAAATCTAAAAATACAAAATGAATATTAATTTTATATAGAAATGGAGGGATAAAATGCAGGATAAAGAAAAAAGAAAGTCAAATTTTAAGTTTTTACTTGAAATTTCTGGAAAAGAAAAAATTAAATTGTATACATCAGCTATTTTTAGTGTTTTAAGTACAGTTTTATCTATGGTTCCATATATAATTGTTTATTATATTGTTCTTGAACTTTTTAAACCGAGTATCGATTTTGAAAGAATAAAAAACTTGGCATTTATAACTTGTATATTTGTTATAATAAGAGTTATTTTATTTCTTTCATCGGGAGTATTTTCTCATATTGCGGCATTTACGATTCTTTATGAACTTAGAATGAAAGCTGTAAAACATATGGCAAAGCTTAATATGGGTTTTTTTACAACTAATACAACCGGTAATATAAAAAAAGCTATAAATGAAGATATAGAAAAACTTGAAAATTTTATTGCACATCAGATTCCTGATTTGTCTGCAGCAGCTGTTGCACCAATAATATTTTTGATATTTTTGTTTACATTGAATTGGAAATTGGCATTTATACTATTAATTCCAATCGTATTGGGTTTTTTATTACAAACTTTTTGGATATTGAGTGCAAAACAAAATATGATAGATTATCATAATTTATTGAGTAAGTTGAATTCTACAATTATACAGTATATAAATGGAATGAATATAATGAAAGCTTTTAATTTAACTTCAGAAACTTTTGAAAAATATAAGAATACAAATAAAGAATATGCAGATTATTGGTGTGAGTTATCTAAAAAACAAGCACCATCATATGCAATATTTAGTGTTCTTATAGATTCTGGATTATTGTTTATCATACCAATAGGTGGTTTGATGTATTTAAATGGTAGTGTCAATGTTTCTGTATATATACTTTTCATATTAATGTCAAAAAACTTTTTATCATCTTTTAAAAATCTTCTTGAATTTGGTATGACTTTTACTATGTTATTAGAAGGTGCTGGAAAAGTAAGAGATATTCTTGATAGAGAAGAACAGAGTTCTGGAGATAAATTATTGGATAAAGACATAAAAGGTGAAATAGAATATAAAAATATAAAGTTTAAATATGATAAAGAAGAAGTAATAAAGGATATTTCATTTAAAATAAAACCAAAAACAACAGTGGCACTTGTAGGTCCTTCGGGTTCTGGTAAGACTACACTTGGACAGCTTTTAGGAAGGTTTTGGGATGTTGATGATGGTTCTATCACTATAGATGGAGTTGATATAAGAGATATATCTTTTGAAAGTCTTATGAATAACACATCTTTTGTTTTTCAAGATGTTTTTATGTTGCAGGATAGTATATTTGAAAATATAAGAATGGGAAGTGATTCTTCTAAAGAAGATATAGAAAATGCAGCCAAGAAAGCTCAAATCCATGATTTTATAATGTCATTGCCTGAAAAGTATGATACTTTACTGGGCGAGAATGGCATAAAATTAAGTGGAGGAGAAAAGCAAAGAATTTCTATAGCAAGAGCAATTCTGAAAAATACTCCTATAGTAGTATTAGACGAAGTTACTTCTTATTCAGATATAGAAAATGAAAGTAAAATTCAAATTGCTCTCAGAGAATTACTTAAAAATAAAACTGGAATAATAATTGCACATAGATTATATACAATAAAGAATTCAGATAATATAATAGTTCTTAATGAAGGAAAAATTCAAGAAATGGGAACACATGATCAATTAATGAATAAAGAAGGATTGTATAAACATTTATGGAATATGTATGATTATGATTTAGTTAAAGATGAGGAGGAGGTTTAATATGTTAGGCAATATAAAACAACTTTTAGGAAAACAATCTAAAAAATTAAAAATGCCTATATTCCTTCTTGTTATAGATTCAGTTTTTTATGGCATTTTTATAGGAGTTATGTACTTTGTACTTCTTGATTTAATACAAGATACATTCAGTGTAGAAAAAATAAAAGAGTATACCTGGATAATGATAATATCTTTCATAATAAGAACTATAATTAGTTCTATAGGTTATAGTGGGATTCAAATTCAAGGTGCGAGAGCTATAGAAAGTATGCGTATAAAGATGGGAGATCATTTAAGAAATCTTCCATTGGGATATTTTAATAAAAATAGTATAGGTGAGATTTCTAATATAATGACTAATGACCTTCAAGATTTTGAAAAAGTTATCACTCATAATACTTCTGAATTAATAAAAATTTCTATAATAAGTATTTATCTTTTAATAATAACTTTTTTTATTGATTTTAGTCTTGGACTTATACAATTGATAATAGTTTTAGGATCATTACCTTTAATGTTTTATGGTGGAAAAAGGGCTTCAAAGATTGGAAAAGGTAAAAAGAAAATAATAGCCGTGGTTATATCAAGAATGGTAGAATATTTGAATGGTATAAAGGTATTTAAATCACATAATATGGTTGGAGAAAAATTTGAAAGACTTGAAAAATCTTTTAAAGATTTTAGGAAAGAAAGTATAAGAACAGAAGTTGCAATAGTTCCATATGTTTTAGCTTTTCAAACTTTGATAGATTTGAGTTTTCCTTTGATGCTTATTATTTCTACTACAAAATTTATAAATGGAAATATAAATAATATATATTATTTTACTTTTGTTATATTGAACTTGGCCTTGACTTATATTCTTCGCGGTTTTTCGGCACAATATGGAGAATTTAGATATTTAAAACTTGCATCTGAAAAGCTTATTAAAACTTATAATGAAAAAGAGATATCTTATGAATATGAGAATCATCAATTTAAAAATTATGATATTGAATTTGAAAATGTATGTTTTTCTTATGAAGAAGATGATCCGATATTAAAAGATGTTAGTTTTAAAGCAAAAGAAGGTACAATGACGGCACTTATCGGACCTTCAGGCTCTGGAAAGACTACAATTACAAGTCTTATAGCAAGATTTTGGGATATACAATCGGGAAAGATAAAGATTGGTGATATGGATATAAGTAAATTAAAGCCGGATAATATACTACAAAATGTAAGTATGGTTTTTCAAGAAGTATATCTTTTAAATGATACCATATATAATAATATAAAAATAGGAAATCAAAAAGCCACTAAAGAAAAGATAGTTGAAGCTGCTAAAATAGCTAATTGTCATGATTTTATAGAAAGTTTAGAAAATGGTTATGATACGATAGTTGGAGAGGGAGGATCAACTCTTTCTGGTGGAGAAAAACAAAGGATTTCAATTGCACGTGCAATACTAAAAGATGCTCCTATAATTCTTTTGGATGAAGCGACTGCTTCACTCGATGCCGATAATGAGCTTGAAATAAGGAAATCTATTGATAAACTCATAAAAAATAAAACGGTTATAGTCATAGCACATAGATTGAATACAATAAAAGATTCTGATCAAATAATAGTTTTAAATGAGGGAAAGATAGAAGAAATCGGGGATCATAATATATTAATGGAAAACAAAGCAAGGTATTATAATATGTACACAGAGATGGAAAAAGCCAAGTTATGGACTATTTAACTTTGAGGGGGGAAACCCCCTTTTTATTTTATTAGTTTCAAATGTTATTTTAAATGATAAATTTAATTAAAATTTCATATATATAAAACATTTATTGTATATAAATGAATCTATTTTTAACTTAAAAAATATATAAATTAGATGATATAAAATTCAAAATACAGTATAATGAATAAATGATATTTAAAATAATACTTAATGGAGGGGAATATGGATAAGAACAGGAATTCTTTAAAAAAAAGTCTTGTGAGATCATACACAAGTATTTTTTTGATATTTATTTTAACCATATTTATATTGTTGTTTCTCATATTTAGAGGTGCTACTAATGTTTTAAATGAACTTGGAGAAGCAGCTTTAAAAAACAAAATAAATATGGCTGTTGAATATCTTGATTTTTTAGAATCACAAGTCAATAAAGGGTATATTGATAGAGAACAGGCACAAGAAACTTTTAGAACGAGTATGCTCAATAAAGTTCAAAAAGATGGCAAAACGAGAGGACTTAATAATAAACTTGAACTTGGAATTGAAGCATATATATATGCAATAGATAAAAATGGTAAAGAAATGATGCATCCTTTTAAAGAAGGAGAAAACATATCAAATATTGTTGATGATAATGGTAAAATGTTGTACAACTTATCCTTAATGAAGGAAATAATCCTAAAAATGATGGTATAATAACTTTTTTTTGGAAAAATCCAAATGAAAATAAGACAAGAGAAAAAGTAAATGCCGTTAAATATTATGAGCCTTGGGGTTGGTATTTAAATGTTGGAACTTATTATGAAGACTTTTATGGTAATATTCAACAATTATTTTTTAATATACTTTTAATAGTATTTATAATAATTATTATTATTTATATTTTTATATTATTTAAAATAGATAAGAAAGCCAAACCTTTTACTAAATTGGTAAATACAATAGAAAAACTTTCAAATGGAGATTTAAAGGTTGAATTTGATTAT
Organism: Oceanotoga sp.; assembly: GCF_030445905.1. Taxonomy (NCBI): domain Bacteria; kingdom Thermotogati; phylum Thermotogota; class Thermotogae; order Petrotogales; family Petrotogaceae; genus Oceanotoga; species Oceanotoga sp. The sequence continues at coordinate 32,109 of NZ_JASUSU010000019.1, forward strand.
AATAGAAATGATGAAATAAAAATAGTTGCTGATTCTTTAAAAATTTTAAAGAAAAAAATTAAAGATTATATAGAACTTTCAAATAGATCATCAGAAATTCTTCTTGAATCATCTGAAGAATTAAATGGTGCTTCTGATTATATCTCAAAATCTTCTATACAAATAAGTGATACTATAAACAATTTAGCTTATGATACTACAAAGCAACTCGAACATTCAGAAAAAGCAAATAAAAACATGGAAATATTAGATAATCTCATTTATGAATGTAAAGAAAAAATGATTATTGTCAGTGAAAATTCTAATGAAGCTGTTAAATCTGTGAGTCAAGGTCTTAAGGTTATAAAAGATCTCATAAGTTCAACAGATGAAAGTAAAGTTTCAAATGAAGAGATATTTAAGGCTATTACACAGGCAACAGATAAAGCTAAAAATGTTGAAAAAGTTAGTTCTGTTATAAGTTCAATAGCTGCCCAAACAAGACTTTTAGCTTTGAATGCTACAATTGAAGCATCTAAAGCTGGAGAGTTTGGAAGAGGTTTTTCTGTTGTTGCAGATGAGATAAGGACACTTGCAGATGAAGCTCAAAAATCATCAAAAGAAATAGAGAATGTTGTTAAAGAACTTATAGAGAATGTAGAAAAAATGAATGAAATAAGAGTCAATGTAGAAGACAATAATAAAAAACAGAGTGATAGTATAAATGAAACAGAAAATAAATATAAGAATATATATGAAAGTATTAAAAATTCTGAAAAATCTATAAGATCTTATGGAGATCTTGTAGAAGAACTTTTAAATAAAAAACAAGAGGTTATTGAAGATATAGATTCACTTGCCAGTATATCTAAAAATAATTCTGCAAAAACACAAGAAATAAATGCTTCTGTTGAAGAGCAAACATCTTCTATTGAATCTGTTGAAGAGTATAGTCAAAAACTTTTGGAACTTTCAAAAGAGTTAAAAAATTCTATAGATAAATATTTTAAATTATAATTTATAAAAAAGAGATATCCTCAGTATGAAGGATATCTCTTTTTTTATCATTTTATTATTTTAGTTCCAGTTTTGCCTTCTAAAGCTTCAGTTAGTTTTTCCATATCAGTTATTAAGGCTGTCTTTCCAGTAGATTTAACAAATTCAAGACAAGCTTCTATTTTTGGTAACATACTTCCTTTAGCAAAATGACCTTGTTTCATATATTCTTCAGCTTTTTCAACTGTTATTTCGGATAAATTTTCTTGATTTGGTTTCCCAAAGTTTATAGCGACTTGTTCTACAGCAGTCAAAATTATAAATTCATCGGCATTTAAATTTTTTGCAAGTAATGAAGAAGCTCTATCTTTATCTATAACTGCTTCAACACCTTTTAATTTATTATTTTCTTTTATAATTGGAATTCCACCACCACCACAAGCGACTACAAGGAAATCAGAATCGACTAATTTTTTTATTGTATTGTTTTCTATTATTTCAACAGGTATTGGAGATGGAACAACTCTTCGCCAACCACGTCCTGCATCTTCTTTAAAATCCCAGCCTTTCTCTTTTTGAAGATATTTGCCCTCTTCTTCAGAATAAAAAGGTCCTACAGGTTTACTTGGATTTTTAAATCCATCATCATCTTTATTTACAACAACTTGAGTTACAATTGAGGCTATTTCTTTATTTATTTTCTTTTCATTTAAAATATTTTTTAAAGATTGAATTATCATATAACCTAAATATCCTTGTGTCATTGCTCCATTTATATCCATCGGAAAAGGTGGGATTTTATCTTTTGCTATATCTTGTTGTATCAAAATATTGCCAACTTGAGGTCCATTTCCATGAGTTATTACGAGATCATAATTTTTTTCTATCATTTCTACCAAAAATTTCGCTGTGTTTTCAATATTTTTAATCATATTTTCAGAATTAGGTTCTTCACCAGGCCGGTTCACAGCATTTCCGCCTATTGCAATAACGGCTAATTTTTTTTCCATTAGAGAACCCCCTCATTAACCTATAAGAGTTGCAACCATAACAGCTTTTATTGTATGCATTCTGTTTTCAGCTTCATCAAATACTTTGGATGCTTTGCTTCTGAATACTTCATCTGTAACTTCCATTTCTTTTAATCCGAATTTTTCATATATTTCTTTTCCAACTTGAGTTTCTAAATCATGAAAAGATGGTAGGCAATGTAAAAATATTGCATCCGGGTTTTCAGTTTTGTCCATCATTTCTTTATTTACTTGATATGGTTTTAAAAGTTTTATTCTTTCTTCAAATTGATCTTCTTCTCCCATTGAAACCCAAACATCTGTATATATTACATCTGCATTTTTTACATCATCTATATTATCTGTTATAGTTATTGTTCCACCTGTTTCTTTTGCCACTTCTTTCATTTCATTTACAAGATCTTCATTTGGGAATAATTCTTTTGGACTTACTGTCATAAAGTCCATACCCATTTTTGCTGCACCAATCATTAAAGCATTTCCCATATTATTTCTTCCATCACCAACATATACGAATTTTACTTTATTTAAAGGTTTATCAATATGTTCCATCACAGTTAAGAAATCAGCTAATACTTGTGTAGGATGATCTAAATCTGTTAATCCATTCCAAACTGGAACTCCTGAATGCTCAGCAAGAGCATCAACAGTTTCTTGTTTGAATCCTCTGAATTCTATTCCATCATAGAATCTTCCCAATACTTTTGCAGTATCTTCTATAGATTCTTTTTTTCCCATTTGTGAATTTGTAAGGAATGTTACATTTGCTCCTTCATCGAAAGCTGCAACTTCAAAAGCACATCTCGTTCTTGTAGAAGTTTTTTCAAATAATAATACTATGTTTTTTCCTTCGAGAAGTTTTCCTTTTAACCCCATTCTTTTTTTTGCTTTTAAATCTTTAGCAAGATCGAGCATGTAGTTTATTTCTTCAGGTGTAAAATCTTTTAATGTTAAAAAACTTCTACCTCTTAAATTTACTGGCATATTATTCCCTCCCGATATTTGGTTTTTATATTATTTATATATCATCTCTTATGAGTGGCATACTCATACATCGTGGACCACCTCTACCTCTTGAAAGTTCACTTGCAGGAAATTCTATTACTTTTATTCCAGCATTTTTTAATTCTTTATTGGTTATATAATTTCTATCATAAGTTATAACAGTTCCAGGTTCTATTGCAAGGGTATTTGAACCATCATTCCATTGTTCTCTGGCTGCAGCTATCTCATCTCCATTGCCACATTTTAAAAGAGTTATTTTATCTACATCGAGATGTTTTTCAAGAATTTCTTTTAAAGTTCCTTTTTCTTCATTTATTGTGTATTCATCATGATCCTTTTTTTGTATTCCGAATATTTTTATCACTTCTTGCATTTCAGGATGAACTACAAATTTATCATAATCGAGCTGTGTAAAAACAGTATCGAGATGCATATAGGCTCTTTTGGCCGGTATTAGAAAACCAAGTATTGTTTCAAATGTATCATCATATTCATCAAAAATCTTTTTTGCAAGAATTTCTAAAGCTTCTGGATCTGTTCTTTGAGATATACCAACTGCCAATACTTTTTCATTGAATATTAATATATCTCCACCTTCTATAGCATAAGGTAATTTTTTATCATAATAAAGAGGAGTATTTTTAAAATCTTCATTATACTTCAAAACATATTCCATAAACATCGATTCTCGTCTTCTCGCTGGAGTTCTCATCCTGTTTATTGTAGCACCTTTTCCTATCATAGCCACTGGATCTCTTTGAAAATACAAGTTTGGCATTGGATTTAAGAAAAAGGGAATATCCATGTTAGATTTTCTGACTTTCACAGAAAAAACTTCTTTTTTTAGTTTCAATTCATTTGTTCTTATCCCAGAAGTTAACTTATCGATCATTTCGGAAATGTTCATATTTAAAAGATAATCTTTTAATGCTTCTCTTATATATTTATTATTTATATCCGATAGATCGAGAAATTCATTTAAAAATTGTTCTTTTAATTCATTGCTTTTTAGAGTATTTGAGAGAAGATGGGTTATATAATTTACTTTTACGCCGTTATCCCTCAAAAGTTGTGCGAATACATCATGTTCTTCTCTTGCTTTTTCTAAATATGGAATATCATCGAATAATAAATCTGAAAGGTATTTTGGTGCAAGGTTCTCCAATTCATTTCCAGGTCTATGAAGTAAGACACTCCGCAATTTTCCGATTTCTGAGTATACTTTAATCATTAACTCTTCCTCCTCTTCAGATGTTATTTATATATGTATTATAATATATTATTTCTTTTTGTTTAAATTTGATTGAAGCTGTTTAGAGATGATCTCAGAAGATAGTATGAAATCTTTTTCATTATACTATTTGTTTTTTAATTTTTTTCATAATGGATTTGTGGCATTTTTAAGCCATTCTTTCTCATCTTCTGTTAAGAATTCTTCAAGTTTATCATAGACATTTTTATGGAAATCGTTTAACCATTTAATTTCTTCTTTTGACATTAATTCTTTTATGATAGGCCTTGTATCTATTGGACAGACTGTTATTGTTTCAAATTCCATAAATTGTCCAAATTCAGTTTTTTCAGATTTTTTGACTAAAAGAGTATTTTCAATTCTTATACCATGTGAGTCTTTTATATATATACCAGGTTCATTGGTAACTATCATTCCATCTTCAAGCTTATATTTATTATATTGTGTTCTAATACCATGAGGTCCTTCATGAACGTTTAAAAAGAATCCTATTCCATGTCCAGTTCCACATTTATAGTCCAATCCATATTCCCATATAGGTCTTCTTGCGAGTATATCGAGATTAGTCCCTGTACATCCATATAAAAATTTTCCCATTGATAGATTTATCATTGCTTTTAAGACCAATGTATAATCGCGTTTTTCTGTTTCTGTTAATTCTCCTATCTTAATAGTACGAGTTATATCTGTAGTTCCATCGAGATATTGTTCGCCTGAATCTAAAAGATAGAAGCCTTTATTTTTAAATTTTTTATTAGAATTTTTAGTAGCTTTATAATGCATCATTGCAGCATTTTCTTTATAGGCAGATATATAATCAAAGCTTGAACCTTTAGAATATTTATCTTTAGATCTTAAAATTATTAGTTTTTCTTGTGCTTTTATTTCATCAAGTTCAGTTTTTTCTGATTCATCTATCCATTTTAGAAATTTAACCATATAAATACCATCTCTAATATGAGATTTTTTTAAGTTGTTTATTTCTATTTCATTTTTTTTAGATTTCATCAGAGTTGTTATGTTTATATCTTCTAGTAATTTTATGTTTTTATTTATAGACATATAAAGTAAATAACTTGTTTTATCCGGATCTATGAATATTTTTTTTGATTTTAAATTTTTTACAAAATCAAAGATTTTTATGTAATCATCTATTTTTATTCCATCATATTCTAATTTTTCGATTAATTCATTAGAAATTTTTTCTTTATCCACAAATAAAATAGTTGAATCTTTATTCAGAAAACAATAAGAATAAAAAACAGGGTTATTATTTACATCATGTCCTCTTAAATTGAGTAACCAAGCTATATCATCTAAAGAAGAAAGTAATAAAGAATCACATTCTCTTTTCTTCAATTCAGTTAAAACTTCTTTTTTCTTTTCAGTTCTGGATTTTCCTGCGAATTTTATATCATGATCCATTATATGATCATTTGGAATTATTGGTCTATCATTCCAAATTTTATCTATTAAATCTATATCATATATTAATTCTATGTTTTTTTTATCTAGAATATTTTTTAATTCTCTTATTTCATTCAATGAAAAAGTTCTGCCATCAAATCCAATTTTTGAATTTTCTTCAAGATTATCAAAAATCCATTCTTTAAAATCAGGAGTATCTGGTTCTCCCATTTTAAAAAGTTCTATTGTAGAATTTTTTAATTGTTTTTCTGCTTGTATAAAATATCTTCCATCAGTCCAAAGACCTGCTTTTTCTTTTAAAATAACAGCTGTACCAGCAGATCCGGTAAATCCGGTTATAAATTCTCTACATTTCCAGTATTCTGCAACATACTCGCTTTTATGAGCATCAAAACTTGGTACTATATAAGCTGAAATTTCATTTTCTTGCATAAGTTTTCTTATGTTTTTTAATCTTTCTTTTATCAAAATGATTCACCCCCATATTATTTTTTTCATATTAAATTTTACTATATTATTTTTAACTTCCAAAATGTTTATTTAATTTTTTTATATTTATATTTTTTTTAATGAACAAAAGTTAACCAAATTGAAAGGATAAAGAAAGTGTTGCTTTAAAATTAAAAACTATAATTCATATTGAGAGGACAAAAAAATTTAAAAAATTAAAAACTTTTTAAAATTAATATATCATGTGAAAAATTTATTTTGATTTTTACATGATAAAGATAATTCTTTATTAATAATCAAAGTCTTTTTCTTGTTTAACCAAACTGTAATAAATAATCAAACTTGAGTTTAGGAAATAGATTTATAATCATATTGAAAGTCATAAAAAATTGTGTTTATCATAACACGATTGTAATTTAAAACAATATGTGAAAAAATTCATAATATTTCACAATAGTATGGAGGTGTTATATATGGCAGATTACAATGTTACTAAAACACTTGATGTTATGGGAGAAGTTTGTCCTGTACCTGATGTTGAAACAAAGAGAGCTTTGAAAAAGATGAAAGCAGGAGAAATACTTGAAGTATTAATAGACTATCCGATGTCTAAAGAAAGAATTCCAGAAACTGTAAAAAAAATGGGACATGAAGTTTTAGAAGTTAAAGATGCTGGAACATCAGAATGGAAAATTTATATTAAAGTAAATTAAAAAATCGGGATGATAATAAGGGGGTTTTTTAAATGACTTGGACAGGATTACTGATGGGTTTTTTGTTTGGTATATTGTTACAAAGGGGTAGGGTTTGTTTTAATTCTGCATTTCGTGATATAAAACTTATGAAAGACAATTATTTATTTAAAATAGCTGTTTTATCTGTTGCAATTTCAATGATATTATTTCATTTTTTTGCACAATTTGGTTGGATAAGAATGAATCCGGCTGCTTTTAACTGGATAGGAACTGTACTTGGGGCATTTATATTTGGTATGGGTATGGTTCTTGGTGGCGGTTGTGCTTCCGGAGTTACATATAGAATTGGAGAAGGTATGACAACTGCATGGTTTGCAGCAATTTTTTATGGTTTAACTGCTTATGCTACTAAAAAAGGTTCTTTGAACTTTATAATTAAAGCTTTAAAACCATATGATGTTAAAGTAACAGGACAGAGCGAACTATATGCAGAAACTACAGGTATTACAGTATCTTCTATTTTAAATATAAATCCTTGGATACCTGCAATTATAATAGCAGCATTGTTATTATGGTATGTTTTTGGAACGAAAACTACACATAGAGAATCTAAAATAAATTGGATAACTTTATCTATATTACTTGCAATTCTTTCAGGTGTTGCTTATATAGTTAGTTATGCAGCTGGAAGAAATTATGGTTTTGGTATTACAGGTCCATGGGTTAATCTATGGAATAGTTTCTTAACAGGTGTTAAACTTGATTGGGGTGCATTGTCTATTATAGGTATAATCTTAGGTTCTGCAGTTTCAGCTATAGCAGCTAAAGAATTTAAACTTAGAATGCCAAAGGATCCTATGACATATGTAAGAGTTATGATTGGTGGAGCTATGATGGGTTTTGGTGCTTCAATAGATTATGGTTGTAATATAGGTCATTTCTTTGTTGGATTGCCTATGCTTGGTATAAGTTCAATAGTTGCATCAATATTCTTTATTTTAGGAAACTGGACAATGACATGGTTCATGTTTGAAAGAGATTAATTCAGGAGGTTTTTTATATGAAAATCACTATACAGGTGATGGCTCAACCTTATACTTATGAAGATATAGATTCTGCTATAAAAATTGCAGATGCAGCCTTAGATAAAGGCCATGACGTGAGCATATTTTTATTTTGTGATTCTGTTTTAGCTATAAATTCACTTGTTAAACCTATAAGAGTTGATAGAGATATACCTAGAATTCTTGAAACTATGATCGAAGAAAAAAAATTGAATGTTGAAATTTGCGGTATATGTATGGATTATAGGGGAGTTTCTAAAGAGAATATAATTAAAGGTTCAAGAATAAGTGGACTTCCAGAATTAGCAGAACTTGTATATAATTCAGATAGATTTATAAATTTCATGGCGTGAGGTGGAGTTTAATGGATAAAAAAATATTATTTGTTGTCTATCAGGCGCCAGTTGGATCGATTTGGACTAATGAAGCTTTCAGAACAGCGTTTGGTATGTATGGAGAAGATATAGAACCATCAGTTTTATTTGTTGATGAAGCAAGTATATCTTTAAGTAAGAATACAAAACCTGAAACTCTTGGTTTGCTTCCTATAAGTATGGTTCATAGATTTGTGAAAAGATATGAAACGGAAGTTTTTGGAGTTAAAGAACATTTTGAAAAATTTGGTGTTTCTGATATAGATGAAAATTTTAATGCGAAAATAATGAAAGAAGAAGAATTAAATGATTTTTTTCATTCTTTTGATAATGTAATCTTTATGTGAGGTGTTTTAAATGGCACTAGTATTGGTAAAGCATGGTCTTGATAATCCTGCTGCAAAAATTCTCATATCTAATACAAAATCAGATGATTCTGTTGTATTTATTCAAAATGGAGCTTTTTGGGCAAGGGATGAAAAAGTTAATGAAATAAAAGGTAAAAAATATGTTTTAAAAGATGATTTTTTGAGTAGAGGTTATGATGAAAGTGCTTCTAAAGTTGATTTGATAGATTATTCAGAGTTTGTAGATATTCTTGAAAAAGAAGAAAAAACAATAGGATAATAGATGTATAATATTTAAAAATAATACCTCCAGAGTGGATTATAATTTATAAAAATTATAAAACTACTTTGGAGGTTTATTATTTATTTTACATATATATAGAATCTAAGTATATAGCTTTACCTCCTACTTTTACTGCATTTATTGTTGTTGTTTTTTCTATTATTACTTTTATTTTTGATGGTTTATTCATACTCAAACCTTGTTGAAATAATAATTGTTTATTTGCTTCATATATTTTATGTTTTATTAAATAACATCCCAATGCACCACTTGCAGTACCAGTTGCTGATTCTTCTGGTATTCCAAGATGTGGAGCAAAATTTCTTGAAGATGCGTGAAATTCATTTTTTGGAATACAAAATAAATGAAAGCTTGCAATATTATTTTGATTACAAATATTTTCTATTTTTTTCATATTTGGAGTTATTTGATTTAATGCCTCTAAAGATTTTATAGGTATCATTAAGTCATTTAATCCAGTCGATACTATCTCTATTGGTATATCTTCTAAAAGTTCATTTTTATCTATGTTTAATGCATTTGTTATTAATTCTTGATTCAATTTTTCTTGGAAATTTGGAAGATTTTGATTCATAAAGATTTCAGAGTTTTTATTACATTCAATTTCTAATATACCAGCTTTTGTTTCTTGAGTATATTTACCTTGAGATATTATTTTTTCTTTTATTAAAAGTGAAAAAGCAGCAATTGTTGCATGGCCACATAGATTTACTTCTTCTTTTGGAGTAAAAAATCTTATTTTAAAATCTGCTTTATTTGAATTAGAAACAAATGCAGTTTCTGAATATCCAACATTTTTAGCAATTAACTTCATCTTTTTTTCATCAAAGTTATCTGCATTTAATACTACACCAGCAGGGTTTCCACCATTGATTGTTTCTGCAAATGAAGAAAGTCTGTCAACTTTTATTTTCAGAATAATTCCCCCTTTTAATAATTATTATAACAAATTATTTACTTATCACTAATTTTTTTAATAATATTATAATAATTTTTATGCAATAATGGTATTGTGAGTATAAAAAATTTGGAGATGATTTATGGATAAAAAAGTATTGAATATAATTTATTTTTCTGGAACTGGAAATACTAAGACATTGGTAGATGAAACGATTTCTTTTTTTGAAGAAAAAGATTATACAATAAATAAATTTAAGTTAGAAAACTTAAAGGATGTATCTTTTTTGAATGAAGATGATATTAATTGTATAGCTTTTCCCGTGGCGGTTCATACTACATATCCTTTTGTTAGAGAGTTTATAGAGGAATTACCAATTGGAAAGTTTAATTTTTTTGTTTTTACTACACTTGCTGGTCCATATAGTGGTGTTCCAAAATATATTAAAAATGAATTTTCTAAAAAGGGATATAATATTTTAGGAATAAAAGAAATAACAATGCCAAGTAATTTAGTTCCTAAAAGTATAGATGAGTTAAAGAATAATAGTATAAAAACAAAAGCTATAGATAAATTAAAAGATTTTTTAGAAAAAGTTATAAATCAAAATAAAGATATACCGAAGAATAAATTTTTGACAGATATGTTTATTCCTGTTGCAAATAGTAAATGGATATGGAATTTTATGCAAAAATTTTTAAAACTTCATATAGATGAAAATGAATGTATAAATTGTGGATTATGTTCAAGAATATGTCCAGTTTCTAATATAATAAAAGAAGATTATCCTAAAATAATGGATAATTGTCAAAGTTGTATGAGATGTATTTCTTATTGTCCTAAGAAGGCTATAAAATCAGGTAAAAAAGATTTTATGCAGTATAAAGCATTACCAATTTCAAAATTATGAGAAATGAGATTATCTTTTTTAGATAATCTCATTTTTTTGTTGAGTATATTATTTGTTTGTTTTTAAATATTTTAGAATTTTGAACATCTTTTATCATGAATAATAAACTTGTTATAAAAGTTATGAATTCTGCAAAGGCAGTTGTTAACCATAAACCATCTGCTTCAAAAAGATTTGTCATTATTATTAATCCCATAACTATAAATACTAAACTTCTGTTTATAGATATTATTATGGATTTTAAACTTTCTTTTAAAGCTGCATATGTAGAAGCATTTATTATATTAAACCCACTAAATAAATATGCAAATGATATAAATTTAAATCCATGTTCTACTAAATTTTTTAGAGCCGGATCGTCTTTTGAGAATAGGTTTATTATCAATGAATTATAAAAATAAGTGAATAAAAAACTTATTATTGCAAATGTGAAACCTATTATCATTGCAAAATTTATCACTCTTTTTATATTGTCATAGTTTTTAGAACCAAAATTATAACTTATGACTGGTTGCATACCCGTTGACATACCTATCATTACAGAAAATACCATGAAGTTTATATACATTATTATTGATATTGCAGCAACACCGAGTTCACCATAGTATTTTAAAGCTATATTGTTAAATAAGAGAGTAGCAATACTTATAGAGAATTGATTTACAAAGTTTGAAGCTCCTATGTAAATACTTTCGATTATGAATTTGAAATTAAATTTAAATTTTGATAATTTTAATATTTTGGGTTTTAAAAAATATAAAAATCCTGCTATAAAAGCAAATAATAGACCTAAAACAGTTCCCCAAGCTGCCCCAGCTATTCCCCAACCATATACGCCTATGAATAAATAATCGAGTATTATATTTATAACTCCACCTATTACACATAAAAATAATGAATATCCTGCATTTCCATCTGTTCTCGTTGCATATTCAAAAAATATTTTTGGAACATATATTGGAAAAAATATTGCATATATCATTATATAAGTTTTACTGTATTCATAGAGTTTTTCATTTACCCCCAATAGACCTAATATTTGATCTATGAATAAAATCGTTAAAACAGCCATTATAAAACCCGTTATTATAGTTAGAAAAATAGAATAAGTAAAAAGTTCACGGGCTTCTTTTTCTTTTTTTTCTCCAAGTTTTATGGCTATTATCGTGTTTGTTCCAGCTGAAAGCATCAATGCGAGTGCAAGACTTGTAGATACTACTGGTAATACCATATTTAGTCCCGCAAGAGCTTCTTTACCAACGTATCTTGATATAAATATTCCATCAACCATACCATATAATGCTATGAATATTAGTGTTAGAATTGATGGAAAAACGAACTTACTGAATTTTGTAAAAGTCCATTTTTGACCAAAAATCTTTTCCATTTAATCACTCCTTAATTTCTTAATTTAATTTCCTATATGATTATAAACATTATAGTAACTATAAGGTCAAGGCTATTTTTGTATTTGAAGTTAATAAATGATTAAATTTCACTATTTATAACATAGTATATGATAAGTCAATATAAAAATAAAACTAAGGGTTTTAAACCCTTAGTTTTTGAATTTTTTAAATTTTTCTTTTTTTGTAAGATATTCAAAGGCATTGTAAGTTTTACATTTTGTTTCACCATGATCTATTTCAATATTGCCGATTTTTTTTGCAGCTTCAATGGCCATATTTTTTAACTCTGGAGTAAAAAAACCGATTGAGATTAAAGCATTATTCATCATTTCTTTGGCTCGATTTTTTGAATTATGTATTTCAGCTTCTATTTTTATCAAATAAGCTTTTAGAAAGTCTATATCTTTTTCTTTAGAATCTTTGCAGTAATTTGATATTATTCCATATCCACATCTTCTTATATATTCTTTTTCTGAATTTGTCCATTGTTTTACTTTTTTCATCCAAAAAGGTGTTCTTGATATTAATGATGAAAAATAATCAGCAAGTACATAATAATTTATATCTTTTATCCATTTGTTTATTTGATATTCAGTCATTAGTTTAGGATCGGCTATCATAGTTGCCAGTATTTGAGCATCAGGTATTTCTGTTTTCCAAAGCTCCCAAGATAATTCATGGTCTTTTTTTATATTTTTTTGAATTTCTTTCATATCTTTAAAACTTACACCCAAAGTTTTATTTCCAGAACCATGTTTTATATATATTTTTTTGTTTTGTTCTGTGCCTCTTTCTTGCATTATGGCTAAAACATCTCCGGAGGTCATTTTTATCCGCTCCTCATATTATGATAATATTTTAATATTATCTTAAATATATTATAACATATTTTAGCCTTTATTTTTATCTTTAATTAACAAAAAATATTTATGGATTTATATATCAGAAAAGTAATGTCCTTTTGTTGTGCTTGCCAATATTTCTTCTTCATATTCTAAATTATAATTTTCATTGAATATTAAATCAGAGAATAATGAATAAGTTTTTTCTATTTCGGATTTTTTTTCATTTGTAAAGAATAATCTGTATTTTTTTATGCCTTTTTCTTTCATTTCATTTATTTTATTGTATAAGTTTAATGGGAATGAATTTAATACATGCATTCTACATTTTAAGTCTGTTATTATTGGAAATTCATAATATTTTTTATCTATTAAAGAATAGTCACTTTCCTTACATAAGTTGCATTTTGGTTTATCTGGACCTGATTGACTTGATATTGCACAATACTTACTTATCATTGCTGGTATTCTTCCATAAATTATTACTTCATAGTCTATGTCGGTGTTTTCTACAAATCTTTGCATTTGATAAATATTCATTTCTGGTGATAAAGTTATTTTTTTGATGTTTTCATTGTTCCATATTTTGTGTGAATAACTATTGAATATGTTAAAAGAATAATCAAGTATTATTTGTTTGTTTTTGAATATGTTTATTAGTCCTGGATTTCCAACCATGATTTTATCTGAATTTATATTTTGTTTTTTTATTTCTTCTATTTCATCATTTTCTGTTATTCTGGAATATGCTGGAATTGTATTTTCTTTTAAGTTATAGTTTTTGAAATTATATAAATAAGTATTTCCTCTATCATTATTTATAAACTGTTCTGGATTTATTATGCTCATGTTTAATTCTAAGGCATTTTCAGATCTTGATTTTTTTATAAGATTAAAATTTTTAATTTCTTTTGAATAAGATAATCTTTTTTTGTCGAGTTCTTCTATGGCATTTCTTCTCAATTCATTTATTTTAGATATTGGTATGAATATATCTTCATCGCCTTTTATTATTATACTGTTTGCGAAATAAGGTGTGTTTCCAAGTTTAGAGATATTTTTTTCAATATTTTCTTTTGAAGTAGGTTTTTTTTCTGATTTTTCAACTATAAAATCACTTTTTTGATTTATTTTTAAATTTTTGTATTTTAAAATTAATTCTATGGGATTATTTTTTATTATTGTCATTTCTATATTTAAAGGTACTTTTAAATCTTCATCATAACTTTTTTTTGCTTTATCATTTAGTTTTTCATCGTATGTCTTGTTTATAATTAAATTTTTGTCCATAAAAAATTTGAAAGGTATTTCAACTATTTCATCTTTTTGTGCATTTTGAACTTCTTTATCATCTATATAGATTTTATCTATACGAGTTCCTTTGTTTGTATTTATAGGATCTATAACTTCTATGCCATCTTTTAGATTTAATTCTCTTATTAATTTTATTTTTAAAAGTTTTTTATAGCTATCATAAGAAATTGTTCTGCCTAATTCTAAGCCTCTATTATCTGGTCTATTTGTGTTTACTATTTCATTTCCATATTCATTGAAAGTATATCCTTTTGTAAAGGTTCTATTGAATATTTGAGTGATATCCTCTATATCTTTGTTTGAAAGTTTATTTGTGTTTTCATAATATGAATCGATAGCTTTTCTATAAGCATTTACTACAGTCGCTACATATTGTGGTTTTTTCATTCTTCCTTCAATTTTAAAAGATTTTATACCACTTTTTATTAATTGAGGTATTTTATCTATTGTGTTTAAGTCACGAGTTGAAAGTATATAAGCATCTTTTATTATTTTATCTTCTTTTAATTTTACAAGTGAATATTGCATTCTACATGGTTGGGCACATTTTCCTCTATTTCCACTTCTTCCACCTATTAAACTGCTCATTAGACATTGACCAGAGTAACTTACACATAAAGCTCCATGAATGAATGTTTCTATTTCTATATCTACATTGTTTATTATATTTTCTATATCCCTTAATGATGTTTCTCTAGCGGGTATTATTCTTGTAAAACCGGCTTCTTTTAATAATTTAGCTGTTTGAGTGTTGTGTACAGACATTTGAGTACTCGCATGTATTGGAAGATCTGGATATCTATTTTTTATTATATAGGCTATAGTTGTATCTTGAACTATTATTGCATCTGCATTTATTGAGTAGATATAATCAAGATATTTTATTGCTTTATCGATTTCAAAGTCATTTATTAATGTATTGAATGTAATATGTACTTTTTTATCTCTTAAATGGGCATAATTTATTGCCATTTTTAATTCATCATCATCAAAATTATTTGCAGAAGATCTTGCATTAAAAGATTTTCCACCAAGATAAACGGCATCAGCTCCATTTGAAAATGCAGCTTTCATAGATTCAAAATTACCTGCAGGTGCAAGTAGTTCAACTTTCATTAAAATCACTCCTATTAATAAATATACATATTATTATACATCAAAGAAATTTTATTTTAAAGATATTATTTTAAGTTTTTCTGTTATTATTAATATGATAATATTTTTTAGGGGGCGCTTTAAATGAATGTTGAAAGAATTGGAAATCGAGGTTATATATTTGATTTTAATGAATATGAAACGACTTTAACTGATACAATAGTTTATGGAATAAAAGGTGAGACTTATTTTTTTATTTGCGATACCCAAACAGGTCCTAATACTATGAAATATGTTTTAGATTATTTAAAATATGAAATTATTGATAGAAGAATAGTTGTTTTCAATTCTCATGCAGATTGGGATCATATATGGGGTAATTGCATATTTGACAAAAATTCTGTAATAATATCTTCAGAAGCCTGTAGAGAGGATATTTTATTTAAAGGAGAGTATGATTTAAAATATAATTATGATTTTATAAATGGTGATGTTGTTTTAAAACTTCCAGATATAACTTTCGAAAGTAAGTTATTTTTTGATTCTGAAAGTATTGAATTTTTTTATTTGCCAGGCCATACTATTGGAGATTCGGTTTGTTTTGATAAGAAAGATAGAATAATGTATATAGGTGATTTAGCTGAGGTTCCTATTCCTTGTATTGGCTATCATGATTTGAAAAGATTTAAGAGTAGTCTTGAATGTTTACTTGATTATGATGATGTCATCTATTTAACTACTCATTCTAAAATTGTTGATAAAAGCCTTATAATGCAAAATATAGATTATATAGAAAGTTTAATAAAAGGAAAAGATATAAGTTCAAAAATTATTGAAGAATATCCAGATGTTGTCAATATTGATAAGATCAATAGAATCAATGTTCTCATGGATGAATTAATTGAGAATGAAAAGATAAAAAAGAAAGATGGGGAAGATTTTGATCTATTTGAGTTTGAATTATCTGTTTTTAAAGATATGGGGTATACTGATTTAAAGAAAGTTGATCACAATTTCTTGATCAATCTTGATTATGATGAGTTTAAAAAATTTATTATCAATAAAATAAAAAAAGGCCTTTAAGGCCTTTTAAATTTTGCTGAATTTTATTATTATATTATTTGTGATTAGTCCCAATACAGGATCTGTTCCTCTACCTGTTTTAGTTACAAAAACATCTTCACAATTTTTTAATGATTTCATGGCATTTTTCGCATCGAGTAGATTATCATTTAAAGCAACGAAGTTATAAGAATTATCTAGCATATCTTTTATATATTCATTTTTATCTTTTTCATCGATAAAATTTTTGAGAGTTAATTTTTTGACATCAATAGTTTCATCCCTCAATTTGTCGGCTATAAAATTTGTGAACGTACTTCTATGTATTACATATTTGAATATGTTGTTTTTTTCTAAGAATACAAATCTATTATATCCACTAAATAATTTATCATTCAATATTTCTAATATAGTTCTATTTAATTGCGTTTCATCATAATCTATATGAGTTATATTGTTTATGGGTGTCATAACATCGTCTACAGGTATTTTTTCCATTTTTTCTTCTGAACTTAAATTGTTTATAACATTTTCATAAGTTTTAGCAACTGAATCAAAATTAGCTTTTCCAAAATAAAAGGCTAGTACGGTTCCAAGCCAAGTACCCCATAATGGCAATAAACTTTGTCCTATAAAATCAAAATCAGGTTTTTCTGGAAGAGTTAAAGTACATATTGCAACTATTATAGTTATTGTAATTACTGCCAAAGTTATTATTAAGGCAATTATATTTCTTAAATCAGTTGGTTTTGAGTTTTTTGAAGGTTTTTGATCATTCAATATAATCCCTCCTCTCAATGTTTTGAATATGATGTTTATATATTATAAATTATATTCTTTTAAATTAGAAATTACCACTATTTTTTTATATTTATTATAAAATTAACATAAAAAGTGCAAAAAAAGAGCAATTCTTAAGAATTGC
>NZ_JASUSU010000068.1:0-10847 GCF_030445905.1 Oceanotoga sp.
AAGATGCATTATAATTATAATGCATCTTTTTTTTAATTTTTTTAGAGAATTTAATCATTTTTTTAATGAATAATTTTTAAAACTTCTATATAATAAAATAGGTGATTAATTTGAATGATAAAGTGGATAAAATTTTAAAAGAAAAAATGAATATAAATTCTTTGTTTTTGAATCAAAAAAAGGCTATAGATTTTATTAATTCTGGAATAAATGTATTTTTGATAGAAAAAACAGGTTTTGGTAAGAGTTTAATATATCAATATTTAACTCTTGAAAATGGAGGACTTACTATAGTTTTTTCTCCATTGAAGGCTTTGATGAGAGATCAGATGAGATCTGCTTTGAAATTAGGTCTTAGAGTTGCTGCAATAAATTCTGATAATTTTTCTTATGATAATAAAGTGGCAATAGAAAAAGCTGCAAATGGAGAAATAGATATTATTTTTATTTCTCCTGAAAGATATGAAGATGTTCATTGGATGAATATGATTGAGAAGATGAATATTAAACTTTTTGTAATAGATGAAGCTCATTGTGTATCGGTTTGGGGACATGATTTTAGACCTGCATATAGGAGAATAGTTGAAGTTTTTGAAAAGTTTGAAAATGTACCTATTTTGGCACTTACAGCTACTGCGAATAAAAGGGTTCAAAAGGATATTATGAAACAGTTAAAGAAAGGTGAGATTATTCAAGGGAATCTTATGAGAGAGAATCTTTCTTTGAATGTTATAAAAGCTGAAAATGAGAGAGAAAAGATGATTTATATGTATGAACTTATAAAGAGATCTCCCGGAACTGGAATAGTTTATACCGGTACTATTCATAATACTGTTTATTATTCTAAATGGTTGAATTTTAACGGAATAAGAACACTTTATTATAATTCTAAACTTTCTGCTCATGATAAGTTGAAAGTTGAGAAACTTTTAATGGAAAATAAAATTAAATGTGTTGTAGCAACTAATTCTCTTGGAATGGGTTTAAATAAAAAAGATCTAAGATTTATAATTCATACTCAGATTCCTTCATCTCCAACTCATTATTATCAAGAGATAGGAAGGGCTGGAAGGGATGGTAAAAAAAGTTATATTTTTTTACTTCATAATTATAAGGATTCAAGATTACAATTTTCTTTTATAAATAATTCTAAACCCGAACCAAAATTTTATAAAGAAGTCTTGGAGTTTATAGATTCACATGATTTTATAAGTTTCTATGATATAAAAAATAATATTGATATAGATAATTTAAAACTTTATAATATTTTGAATGATTTTATAGATCTTGGAGCTATTGAAAGATTTACAAAAAATTCTGATATTTTTTATAAAAGTTTTCATAGAGATAATAGATTAAATCTTGATTTTATAGAGAAATTAAGAGATGTTAAGATAAGTGAACTTAAGTCTATAATAAGATATTGTTCTATAGATTCTTGTCGCATGTCATATTTGATTAATTATCTTGATGGTGAAGAAGAAAATATATGTAATATATGTGATAATGATAAGGATATAAAATATAGAATAAATTTTAATATTGAACATGAAAAACTTTTGAATAGTTTTTTTAATAAGAATATTAATATAATAAATTTAAAGAGTATAGATGGTTCTTATACTTTAACTAAAGGTATTAGAAAGAGTTTTGAAGAGTGTAAAATTTTTGGTATGAACTATTCTGATAAATATTATAAGGATTCTATAAAGTTTTTAAAAAATATTAAATGGATAGAAGAGATTGATTTTATTTTTTATGTTCCAAGTAATAATTATAAAAATAATATTTTAAAGAATTTCGTAGAGAAACTTTCAAAAGGCTTGAAAATAGAGTTTTGTGATGATTTAAAGAAAATAAAAAAAAGTAATAAACTTTCTTATTATAAAAATTTAGAAGAAAAGAAGAAACAAGTTCATAATTCATTTTTATTGGAAAATAAAGAGAAGTTTTTTGGGAAAAATATACTAATAATAGATGATTTTATAAATACAGGTATTACTATTACTGAAATTATAAATTTGTTCAAAAAAGTTGAGGTTAATAAGATCTATACGTTTTTTTTATCAGATTGATTTATTAAAAGGGTGATTTTATGGTTAAGACTTATTTGGGTAATTATTTAGAATCTTTGAGTGAATCACAGATAGAGTTTTTGGCGGAAAATAAATTTATTTTTTATGAAAGAAATGGAATTAATAGGTTTAGAAAAGAATTTAAATCTATAGATGATTTAAAAAATATTTTAAAATCATTTATAAATTTGAGTATTATTCCAGCATACTGTGTTGAAGATGAAAAGATTTTTTACGATTTTGATGAAGATAATATTTATATTAGAAATTATTTGATAGAAGATGCTTATGGAAAAAATTTTTTATTGGATATATTATCTGAAATGGTCAGTGCAAAGGATGAAATTGAAAAGAGATTTATTCAAGTGAATGAAATCATAAAGGAGTTGAGTGATGATTTTATTCTTGGAATTAATTTATGGTATAAATATGGATATTCAAGACTGTATATATCAGAAGGAACAGAAAAAGTTGGATTTATAGATCTTATAAATAATAATAATTTTGCAGAAGCTGGATATGATAATTTGATTGAAGAATTATCTAAAGATGAAAGAGTGAAAAAAATATCAGGGTATTTTCTTTTGAAAGAAGGATTAATAAAAAGTAACTAATTATGACTATTGCCGTATAATCTTTAAGATTCTTGATTATACGGCTTTTTCTTTTATTAAAACCTTTATAATGTATTAGCAAAAAACGAGTCATATATGTATTATAGTAATGTATATGAAAAAAATTTCAAAATTCAGGGAGGAGATATGATGTATAGAGTAGCAGTTTGGGGATTTGGAGCTATGGGAAGCGGTATCGCAAGAAGTATTTTGAGTAAGTATGAATTACAGTTAGTCGGTGTTCATGATATGAGAAGAGAATATATAGGAAAAGATATATCAGATATATTAGAATTAGAAGAACCTACAGGTATTAAAATTTATGATAGTCCTATGACTATGATAGATGAAACTAATCCAGATCTCGTTGTTATTGCAACTCATTCTTTTGTTGATGTTGTTAAAAGTCAGATTATTTCTGTGATAAAGAAAAATGTTAATGTTATTACAATAGCAGAAGAGATGTCACATCCATTTTATACCCATACACAAGCTGCATTAGAGATAGATAATATTGCGAGAAGATATGGTGTTACTGTTCTTGGAACTGGTGTTAATCCTGGGTTTGTTTTGGATACTTTAATAATAGCTTTGACAGGAGCATCTTTAAATGTTAAGAGTATCAAAGCTGCAAGAATAAATGATCTTTCACCTTTTGGACC
The DNA here is from genome assembly GCF_030445905.1 of Oceanotoga sp. Taxonomy (NCBI): domain Bacteria; kingdom Thermotogati; phylum Thermotogota; class Thermotogae; order Petrotogales; family Petrotogaceae; genus Oceanotoga; species Oceanotoga sp. The sequence continues at coordinate 3,352 of NZ_JASUSU010000068.1, forward strand.
TACCGTTATGGAGACACAGGGTGTTGGAACAACAGTTGAAGAGTTTGAAAAAGGTATTAAAGATGGAACTATAGTTGGACATATAGGATTTGAACAATCTATTTATATGATAGCCGATGCTATGGGTTGGGTTATAGATAGAATAGAACAAACGAGAGAGCCAATTGTTTCGAATGTTAGTAGGGAAACAAAGTATGTTAAGGTTGAACCTGGTATGGTTGCTGGATGTAGACATATAGCAAAAGCATATATGAATGATGAATTGATTATTGAATTAGAACATCCTCAACAAATAAAACCAGAATTAGAAGAAGTAGATACTGGAGATTTTATATGGGTTAAGGGAAATCCGGATCTTTCTTTGGCTATTAAACCAGAAATACCTGGTGGAAAAGGAACTATGGCTGTTGCTACCAATATGATACCTGCGGTAATAGAAAGTGAAGCTGGTCTTATGACTATGGCAGATCTTCCAATACCGAGAGCATTGATTGGGGAGATTTATTAAGAATTATTCCACCCTATTTTTGGGTGGAATTTTTTAGGCAGGGGGTGAAATTATGAATGATAGGGTGGAACTTTCTAAAGGATTGGCACTTAAAAAAATGGAGAAATTTAAATTTGGTCTTGAGAAAGATAAAGGGTTTACTTATCATCATGGTATAAGGGTTGGGAAACTTGCTTTAAAATTAAAAAATATAATTGGAATAAAAGATAATCTTGATGAGCTTATAGAAGTTGGAGGTATTTTTCATGATATAGGTAAAGGAAGTGAACCTCATAATGAATTTGGTGCACAAATAACAAAAGAAATTTTGAAAGATTTATATTCTGAAGATGAATTAAATATAATTTATGATATTGTTTTTTATCATAATCAAAGAAAAAAAGGAAATTTTCCTTATTATATAAAAATAATTCAAGATGCAGATATGATAGATCATTATGGAGTAACAGGTCTTTGGCTTGATTTCAGCAGAGTAAAAGATAATGGTTTTAGTTTAAATGAATTTCTTGAAATAAATGATTCTGAAGATAATATTCAATTTCACAACAATAAGGTAGATTTATTAAATTATGATTTTTCAAAAAAAGAATTAGAAACAAGAATAGAAATTCAGAGAAATATAGCAAAGCTATTTAAAAGAGAGTCTTGTGGGGATTTACTCATAGATGATTTTAAAAATATGGGGGCGATTTTTAATGAAAGCCTTTAAAGGTGATTGGGTTCAAATATATTTTATTGCACTTGAACCAGATGAAAGAGCGGAGCATCTTCCAGAAGATACTAAAAAAGTACCTCTTGAAGTTAGAATAAAGGGATTTTTGATGAATGAAGAGGCAGAAATAAATGATGAAGTTATTATAAAAACTGTAATTGGAAGAGAAGTTAAAGGAAAAATGATAGAAATAAATCCTGTTTATAAACATAATTTTGGTGAACCCATTCCGGAACTTTTGAATATATCAAATGAACTTTTAAGTATTCTGGAAGAGGGTGAAGAGTAATGGATAAATCATATAATTCAATCATGTCGAGAAAAAATGAGATTATGAAAAAATCTGTCGGTGTTGATTATTCAAAGTATGAAATTGAAGGATTGGCTTTTGATTATGAAAAAATGATGGAAGAAGCTGGTTATTCAATAGAAAAAATAATAGAATTACAAAATGAAACAGGAGTTGGTAATACGCCTCTTGTGGAATTAAAAAATATAAATAAATTGATAAAAAAACTTTCACCTAAAGGAAAAGGTGCAAGAGTTTTTGTGAAAGATGAAGCTACAAATCCTTCATTATCTTATAAAGATAGAAGAGCATCAGTTAGTGCATACAGAGCAAAACAAATGGGTTATAAAGGGATAATGGCAGCTACCAGTGGAAATTATGGTGCAGCAGTTGCATCTCAAGCTGTAAAAAGAGGATTGAGGTCCATTATAGTCCAAGAATGTCATGATTCAAGAGGTATAGGACAACCTGAAATACTTGAAAAAGCAAGAGCTTGTGAAGGATATGGTGCAGAAGTTGTGCAGATATCTGTGGGACCAGAACTTTTTTATTATTTTCTTCTTTTGTTGGAAGAAACAGGATATTTTAATGCTTCATTGTATACACCTTTTGGTATTGCAGGAGTTGAAACTCTTGGTTGGGAAATAGCTCATCAAAGTAAAAGTTTATGTGGGAAATTTCCAGATGTTGTTATAAGCACTCATGCTGGAGGTGGTATAACTACTGGAACTGCAAGAGGATTGATAAAAGCAGGTGCTTTTGATACAAAGGTTATAGGGGCCAGTGTCGATTTAAGCGGTTTGCATATGGCAAGTGATAATGATTTTAATAAAAAGTCTTTTACAACAGGACATACAGGATTTGGTATACCATTTGCTGTTTATCCTGATAGATCTGATGTTCCAAGAAATGCCGCAAGAGTTTTGAGATATATGGATAGATATTTATTAGTTACACAGGGAGAAGTTTTTTATATGACTGAAGCTTTGGCAGTTCTTGAGGGTATGCAAAGGGGTCCGGCAGGAAATACATCTTTGACTGCAGCATTCGCTCTTGCGCAGGAGATGAATGAGGATGAGATAATAGTTATCAATGAAACTGAATATACGGGAGCAGGCAAATTACCATCGGCACAGCTCACTTTTGCAAAAGAGAATGGAATTGCTATTAAAAGAGGAGATCCGATTGAAGAAGATATTCCAGGAAAAAATATAATAATACCTGAAAATCCATCACAGATAAAATATATAGAATATTCAATGGATAAGATGAAAAGGTCTTATGTCAAACAGATGATGAAAAGAGATGGGTTTAAAATGTTTTCAGATATAGAAATTAAATTTATGGCAGAAGATACCAATAGTTCTGTTGAAGAAATAAAAAATTTTATAAAAGAATTAAAATAATTTATTTTCAGGGAGGAGTTTATATGGAGGCTAGACGAGATGATTTTGAAATTAGAGCCAAAAAATTGAATAATATGTCTGATGAAGAGCTCGATAAATACTTTTGGGATCTGACTGAAAAGGTGGTAGATCCCATGATTGAAATGGCTAAAAAAAATACATCACAGTCTATTGAAAGATCTGTTCTTTTAAGAATGGGTTTTAATTCTATGCAGGCTACATCTCTTGTTTCAAAGATTTTTGAAAAAAATCTTCTATCTAAAGGAGCTGGCCATATAATTTGGAGAATTGCAAAAGAAAAAGGTATAGATGTTATTAAAGCTGGAAGAGATATGATAGATGGAAAGTATTGGGATGATGTTGATAGAATTTTTAAGAGAGGTGAAAATTGATGGATTTACCTATAAATGAAAAATTAAATATAGATGAGATTCTTAAAGATCTTGAAAATTATCATCCTAAAAGAAAAGGGTGGACTTGGAGAAAAAAATTACCTAAGGGAACTAAAAAATATGATTTTGAATATTTTGATATATCTGAAGATTTAAAAAATTCTGTGGGATTACCAGCTGCACACTATTTTGATGATATAGATCCTCAACCAGAATCTGTAATAACTTCTGAAATTGCTTCTGGTAGATTTGAAGAAGATATAAGACGTATGAGAATGGCTGCATGGCATGGCGCTGATCATATAATGGTTATAAGAACTCTTGGACAATCACATATTGATAGTCTTATAGAAGGAACTCCAGAAGGAATAGGTGGTATACCTATAACGAGGAAACAGCTAAGAGCCTCAAGAAAAGCATGTGATATTATAGAAGAAGAAGTTGGAAGACCTATCAATTTCCATTCATATGTATCCGGAATAGCAGGACCAGAAATAGCTGTATTATTTGCCGAAGAAGGAGTTAATGCAGCTCATCAAGATCCACAGTATAATGTATTGTATAGAGGTGTTAATCCTATAAGATCTTTTGTCGATGCAGCTGTAGCTAAACATATAATGGCTCAAGAAAACATTCTTCAAATAGATGGGGCTCATAATGCGAATGCTTCTGCAAAGAAGGCTTGGAATGTTATGCCAGAACTTCTCGTACAACATGGTATCAACTGTATGTACTCTGTTAAGTCTGGAATGAGAAAGGATTTAATAGCGTTATCAACTGTTCCACCAACTGTTTCTCCATCTCCAGAGTTTAGAATGAATCTCGTTTATGCTATGACTTTAAGAGAAGTCTTTAAAGAATATAAATTTAGAGCCCAAATGAATACAAGATATATAGAATCAGATCTCTTTGATGCTACAAGAATTCATGTTTTAAATACAGTTTTATCAAAACTCACTTCTGCTGATATTCAATCAACTATAACTCCAGATGAAGGTAGAAACGTTCCTTGGCATATAAATTCTATAAGAGGAGTTGAAACGGCTAAACATACTATGGTTTCTCTCGATGGAATAAAAGAATATGTTAAAATAGATGAGGATAAGGTTAGACCTGAAATCAGAGAATTGAAGATGAGAGCTATTTTGATGCTTGAAGAAATGATAGAAATGGGTGGATATTTTGAGGCTGTAGAACAAGGAATTTTTGTGGATAATGGTCATTATCCTGCAAGAGATGGAGATGGAATAAAAAGACCTCAAAATGGTGGAATTGGTGCTGGATCGGTTGTTCCACGAGATGAAGATTATATGGCTCCAGTTTGTAATCATTTTGGATATAATAATTTACCAAAAGGTTATGATCATGTTTGTGATTTAATAGGTGGATGTACATTACATAATCCAGATAAAATTCAGTATATAGATGAACTCGATGAGACGGATAATGTTAATGTTAGATTAGAAGAAAACAGAGATTCTAAAGATAAAAATTTGATAAAACCTGAAGTTGAATGGACTAATGATGGTTGGATACAGATAGATATGACTATTCCAGATACTGAGGATTATGCTGAAGCTGCAGCTTTAGAGATTTGTAAAAGGATGAATCTCGAAGATGCACAGGTTATAAGTAAAACAATTCTTCACCCAACAGAGGGAACTTATGTTGAGTTGAAAGCTAAAGTACCTTTTTTTGTTAAAAGAGATGAACTCACATTACCTAAAAAACCCGATTTGATGGCCGAAGATGAATTATTTAGTTTTTTTAAAAAACATAAAGTGAAGGTTGTTGCTGGTACTGTTGGAAATGATGAACATAATGTTGGTTTAAGGGAAATTTTGGATATAAAACATGGTGGAATAGAAAAATTTGGAGTTAATTATACATATCTTGGCACTTCAGTTCCGCCAGAAAAAATGATAGATGCTGCAATAGAAGTTGGAGCTCAAGCTATTCTTGCTTCTATGATAGTTACACATAATGATGTTCATATAGAAAATATGAAGAAATTACATGAACTTGCAATTGAAAAAGGAATAAGAGATAAAGTCATGATAGTTGTTGGTGGAACGCAAATTAGTAATGATATAGCTGTTTCAAATAATATGAATGGTGGTTTTGGAAGAGGATCAAAAGGTGTTCATGTTGCTACTTTTATAGCGAGAAATTTAGAAAAAATAGATAATTTATAAAAAATAAGGGTTAGTAAAAATCTAACCCTTATTTTTTTAATATATTTTCTATTTTACAAAGATTTAAATCTTTTTTATACATGCTCGGAATACTGTTCCATATTTCATTGAAATGGAATTCAAAAGCTTGAGTTATTGTTGGTTCAGTATTTGACGTTATTATTGGCTTGTTTTTATTTGAATAGGCAATTATTTTGTGATTTTGTTTTATTATACAGTTTGCACCAAAATTTTTTTTGGGTTTTTCGTAGATAAATCCTATTTCACAGTTTTTATTTCTTTTTTTTAGGGTGTTTTTTATATGCTTTTTGAATAAATCTTTTTTTACATAAATTTCTTTTTCGCATAATAAAGAAAGATCTTCATATAATATATTTTTATATTTTAAATTGTCTTCCATTTTTTTTAAATTGTATAAATATTTGGTTTTTATATTTTTGTTTTTATGTATTTCATTGTATTGATCAAAAATATTCAATATTTTTAATGTTTTATCTTTTTTTACAGAATTTTCTATTAAAATTTGTATTAGATCATTTTTATCCATTGTTGTGAATTGAGGAATATCAGAATAATGGTATTCATTATCTGGCTCATTTAAAAGGTTTAATAATTTTTTTATGAGTTCTTCGGATTTTTTTATATCTTGATTTATTATTAGAGGATTACATATCTCTTTTATTGTAAAGAAAGTATTTTGAAAGTTTTTTACAGTATGTAGATCATTAAAGAAGTATGTGCAATCTATTTCTTTTTGTTCAGTTGATTTTGAAACACCTGTTATGGCACAGGTATTTTTTATTATAAATAATGTATGATTTATTATCGTATCTTGATATTTTGGATAATAATAAGATTTTAATCCTCCAAGCATATGAAGATTAAACCATTTTTCTATAGTTTCGGCTATTTTTGTTGTTTCTCTGTCTATTGTATGTATTATTTGTATTTTATGATTTTTTTGAATCAATTTATATAATTTTTTGTCCCATTCATTAAAAAAATTTTTATCTTCTATCAACCAAGTCATATTTTCTTGACTTAAAAGAAGAATTTCTTGATTTTCTGGCATGCTTATAGCAAGGTCTAAAAAATCTAAAACAGCTTTTCTTCTTCCTTCATTTTTTCTGTATACTGTAAAAGTTGTTGAATATTCATTTTGATTTTTAGAATAATTTTTCAAAGGTTTTTGAGAGAGAGTTCTACTTTCTAATATCCATTTTTGAAAGTAATTTTTTAATTCTTTTATGTCTTCTACATTTGCTTTAGGATAATTTTGATGTATCAAATTTTTTATGAAAGTATAATCGTATATTTTATCTAAATTTAAAAAATATTCAGCTATCGATTCTGGATAATTTGATTTATTAGATAAATTTCTTTTATTATTTTTCCATTTACTTATTAAAGATGAATCTACATGTAGGTATTCTGCGAGATCTTTTGATCTTACTTTGAATGAATTCATCAATAATGATAGTTTAGATTCTGTTATTTTCATTTTATGTCCTCTTTATTGTTTTATATAAATTTAATTGTATTATATTAATATTATTTTTAGTTGTTTAAATTGACATTTTTATTTAAAGTAAGTTAATTTTTTAATTTGATTTTATTAGAGTTTTGAATATTTGTCAATTTTTTGTCATTGTCTTCAAATTGACATTTTAGTCTATAGTGTTTTATTTAAGCTATGTTTAGTGTATAATATAAATGAAGGGCTTAATATATAATACTTATAAAGAATTAGAGTTTTAAACCGAGACTTTTGTCTCGGTTTTTTTATTTTTTCTACTTATTCATATATTATCATTCAATGAAAATATAATCTTTATATTTTTTATATCTCGATTTCTCTTTTTTTATGATATTTACTTATATTTTATTTAATCTTAACTTTTTTTTTTAAAAGATTGATTTGACAAATCATGATTTTTATGATATCATTTTGCTTACTTACCGGTAAGTTATTAGGTTAATATGAAGTTAATATT
>NZ_JASUSU010000069.1:0-10841 GCF_030445905.1 Oceanotoga sp.
ATAATTCTCCACCAATCATATTCAATATTTAGCATCCTTTATTAAAAAAATATAATTCTCCACCAATCATATTCAATATTTAGCATCCTTTATTAAAAATAAATTATTTCGAATATCATAATGATCTCTAAAATAATTATATTTATCTTTATCACAAATTATTTTTGAAATATAAAATTTGGATTCAAAATCAGATAATTTTCTTTTAAATCTTGAAAGACCATCACTCGCATCAAGGGATAAACCTCCACCTAAATGGAGATATTTATATCCCAAATTTCCGTATTCATAAATAGCTTTTGACATCAATAATTCCATGGGTTGATACTTTGAGTAATCTCTATCCAATGCACTAAAATGATAATGAACATAATCATCATCGAGCATAAAAAGAGAAGCAGCTATAAATTTATTGCTTTTTTCAATATAAAATAAATCACATTTTTCTTTTAAAGTTTTAAAGGTTTTTTCAAAAAAATATTTTGAAAAATAATAATAATCACTCGTTTGTCTAAAAGACATAACTTTATTATACAAGTTATAGAAATTTTCTAAATCATAATCATTTATTTCATCATATTTTTTTATTTTTACATCCAAACTATTTCTAATTGCATAATTAATAGACCATCTTATTTTTTGATTCAAATCTTTTTTAAAATCAGAAAATGAAGCACATTTATTTAAAACTTTTGTATAAGTAATTCTATTAAAAAAATTAAACTTATCTGGAATAATTTTATAATTATTTAAAAATGGAGCATTTCTAATAAAAATATCTATAATTTTATTACTCTTACAAAACTCAATTATTTCTTCAAAATCTTTTTCACTTAAATAATCAATATCTCCAACTATTCCACCATACCCATAACTACTATATGCTTCATAATAATCTTCGATTTTATGCAAGAGCAAAGGTAAAAAACTTATTTTATTATTTTTGATTAATTTTATAACAACAAAATTGCTTTCATCATATTCAGCAAAAATTTTATTATAATTTTTATCAAAATAAATAGAATTCTTTATATTATCAATATTATCAGAAAAAGATATAATCATCTATTAATAACCTCTTTTAATGAAGTACAAATATAATCAATCTGTTCTGAATCATTCATAGTAGAACCTGGTAAATTTATACCATTTTCATAAATATAATAAGCATTTTTATATTCTCCTTTTTTATATTTTTCAAAAGGAGGAAATTCAACTATAGGCATAAATATTCTTCTTGAAGGAATTTCCTTATTAGAGAGTTCTTTTTGTATTTCTGGAATACTCAAATTAGATTCTATTGTTGCAGAAGGTAACCACCAAGAACTTTTTGCTCCATTCATAACCTTTTGCATTTTTATATTAGTATTTTTAAATTTTTCATTATAAATATCAGCATAAGATATTTTTTTTATTAAAAAGTCATCAAGTCTTTCAAACTGTGCAAGGCCTAAACTTGCTTCAAGATTTGTCATTCTATAATTAAAGCCAATTTCAGGATGATAATACCCTTTACTCACATCTCTTGCTTGATTTATCAAAAATTTAATATGATCTGCTGAATCAGCGCTATTTGAAATAATCATACCACCACCACCAGTGGTCATAATTTTATTTCCATTAAAGCTAAAGCACCCAAAATCACCAAAAGTTCCTGTCATTTTTCCATTAATAGTAGCTCCAAGACTTTCAGTTGCATCTTCTATAACTTTTAAATTATATTTTTTAGCTATTTCATTAATTTTATTCATATCACATGGATTTCCATATAAGTGAACAGGAATTATGGCCTTTGTTTTATTTGTAATAAGTTTTTCAATTTCTTCTGGATCAATAGTCCATGTATCAATATTAACATCAGCAAAAACAGGAACAGCTCCAAGATGAACAACAGGAGTAACAGTAGCTATAAAAGTTATAACTGGAACAATAACTTCATCTTCTGGTTTTATTCCCGCTTCATATAAAGCCATATATATAGCTGCAGTTCCGCTTTGAACAGCTACAGCTTTTTTGCTCTTGGTATACTCTGCAAATTTTTTTTCGAATTCTGGAATAAATGGTCCAGCAGTAGAAACAAATGTACTATCAAGACATTTGATTAAATATTCTTTTTCAAGTTTTCCTAAATTTGGTGCATCTAATAATATATTCTTCATAAAATCAACCTCTTATACATTATATATGTCAGTTTTAAAATAATTTAAATTACTTTTTATCCATTCAATAGTTTCTAATAAACCTTCTTCAAGAGTATATCTTGGAACCCATCCCGTTAAATTTCTTGATTTATCTGAATTTGATAAAAGCCTTTCAACTTCAGATTTTTCAGGTCTTAATCTTTGAGAATCTGTAATTATTTCAACTTTTTTGCCAGTTAATTTTATAATTTTCTCAGCTAAATCTCCAATAGATATTTCTTTTCCAGTACCCAAATTATAAACATCCCCAATAGTTTTTTCATTTAATCCAACTTCTAAAAATCCTGTCGCAGTATCTTTTACATAATTTAAATCTCTTGTTGGATTCAAATTTCCCAATTTAATTTGTTTCTTACCAGCAAGTATTTGACTTATAATTGTAGGAATAATAGCTCTTGCTGATTGTCTTGGTCCATATGTATTAAAAGGTCTTACTATGGTAACTGGAGTTCCAAAAGACCTATAATATGAAAGGGCAAGATGATCAGCTGAAGCTTTACTTGCAGCATAAGGAGATTGCGGATTATATGGATGTTTTTCGTCTATCGGTACATATTGTGCTGTACCATATATTTCACTTGTAGATGTTTGTACAACTCTTTTAATACCTATTTTTCTTGCGGCTTCGAGAACATTATAAGTACCTTCAACATTTGTTTTTATATAAGCCATAGGAGAAAGATAAGAATAAGGTATTGCTATGAGTGCTCCAAGATGAAAAACAGCTTCTACATCTTTTACAGCATCATAAACACTATCAAAATCTCTTAAATCTCCAGTATAAACTTCAATATCTTTCTTATATTTAGAATTTTCAAGCCAACCCCAATTATTATCAGAATTATATCTAACAAAACCTTTAACATCATATCCTTTTTCAACTAAATATTCTGTTAAATGCGAACCTATAAAACCTTCTGAACCAGTAACCAAAACTCTCATAATATATTCCTCCAACAAATTATTTTAAAATATTTTTGTACTTTTTGAATAAATACCAAAAACTTATTAATAAAATAACTATTCTTATTATTAAATAATCTTTAAAGATTATAAATATTAAAGTAGATAAAATAACATATATCAAAGAAATAAAGTGAAACTTAAAACCAAAAATATTTATCTTTAAAACTTTATTTGTTATTAGATAATGAAAAGCAAATAAAGCAAAATTAGAAATCACTGTTGTTATTGCTGCTGCAACACTACCATATAAAGGTACAAAAATAAGATTTAAAATTACATTGACTAATGCTGCAAAGATTGTTCCGATAGAAATTAAATGAGTTTTTTTAGTATAAAACTCTATATTAACTTCAAAAGAGTACATAAGATTAAAATAATAGGACATAAAAATAAATGGAACTATATATAAACCTTCCCAATATGAACTATCAGACATCAATTTTATTATTTCAGGAGATATAAAAAGAATAAAAATATAAGCAATTGTGAAAAAATCTCTAAAATTTTTAGCTCTTTTTTTTATTGAACTAAAATCTTTGAGTTCCATTTTTTCAAAAAACCATGGAACCCAAGCCTGATTTGTAGATGTCCACAAGACCATAATAATCATACCAACATTATAAGCAAAAGAATATATACCAGTTTCTGAAGAACCTATATATTTATTTATGATTATTCTATCAAATTGAGAATTTATTATCCCAGACACACCATGCAAAATTAATGGTAAAGATATCAATAATGAATATTTCCAATATTTTAAATCTATTAATTTTTTACCTTTTAAAAAAATATACATCATTAAAATAAATCCAAATAAAATTACGGGAAAAGCCTTTCCTATTATTTGTCCAAGATATCCTTCATCTGGAAAAATTTTAGTTATTAAAAATATTGAAAGAAAAACTCCTATTAAAGAAATAAAAATAGTAATTAAAGACACTTTTTTATAATTATATTCTACTTGAAATTTAGCAAAAACAAGATTTTGAACAAATGAAAAAAATGAATTTAAAAGTAAAATAAAAATCAGTAAATTACTTAATTCCAATATTTTAGAAAAATAATTATGAAAAATTAAAACAATAGAAGAACAAAATAGAAATGATAATGTTCCTAAAAATAATACAGAAGACACATATCCATTAAAATCATCTTTAAAATCAAATTTTCCTCTTTGTATACTTGCAACCAAATCCAAAGAAAAAATTATAGTAAAAATACTTAAATAACTGGTATACAAATTAACAATACCATAATCTGAAGTACTTAAAAGACGTGTAAATATTGGTAAAGTTAAAAAAGTGATTCCTTTAGTAAAAAAATTTGTAACTGTATACCAACTTCCAGCCTTTATAACTTTATTATTTAATATTTTTTTAATCATTTAATTTAATTCCTACCTCTTCTTCTATAAAATATTTATAATTTTTTTCCCAATTATTATTAAAATAATAATTAATATCATTATTTTTTTGTGAATAATCTTCATTCTCATTTATCTTATTTCTAAGTTCTTCACAATTTCTAAACCATACTCCAATTTTATCAGGAATGTTGTCTCTTGAGTAATTATTATCCAATATATAAACCTTCTTACCCATTCCTATAGCCTCAAATATGGTTGTAGAATAACAAGCTACAATTATTTCTGATTTTGCAATGTAATCAAAAATATCTCCATCCTTCTTTATAAAAATATTACTATATTTTTCTAAAGGTTTTATTAAATTCAAACTATTTAATTCTCCTGGGTGAAGTTTAAAAATAATATCATAATTTTTGTATTCAGTAGCTAAAAATATTGCAATTTCTACCATCTCTTTTGTAATTGTCCCCTGTGAAGGTATTAAAATAGTATCTTTTTTAGAAGGAATATTTTTATATTTTTTGATCTGTTCATAAAAATGAGGATTACCTATAGTAAATACATTACCAGGTATATTTATTTGCTCATTCCAATACTCTCCATATGATAAATAATATTCAGGAATATAATACTTATACTCTTCAAAATTCAATAAATAATCATCATAATTATAAGCAATATGATTATTAGATATAAGACCATGTTGAAATTCAGCCGTTTTTATATTCAAAGATCTTGCAATTCTTAAAATATAATTTTCTCCACCATAATAACCACAATTTAAAAATATTATTTTAGGTTTAGTTTTAATAAAAAATTTTTCATAGAATTTGAAATTATATTCAATCTTTGAAGCAATATTTATTATAGTGTTATATAAATCATCATAAAAATAATCATCTAAATCATTACTAATTTCTTTTTTTATATATTTTATAAACTCTTTAGCCATTATATAATCATTTTCATTAATTTTTTTTAATTTTGAAGCTAAAGTTGTTTTTATTTTTATAATATCATTAGAATAAACATGATTAAAATATCTTGGCAATTTAAATTCTCTATTATAGCTACTTTCTAAAATCGCTGTATTATCTGGATATACAAAATTAAAATAATCATGAACTCTATTAAAAAATTTTCCTTCTTTTTTAAATGTATTATCTGCAGAAGTTCCAAAAATAAAAATATCTTTATCCTTAATCTTATAAGGATTTAATTTAAGGAGATTTTTTATATAATTTTTTTTACTATAATTAAAATTAGTGTTTAAAGTTTGATCATTTTCATACAAAAAATGACTATAAAATTTAGTTCTTATATACGGCCATAACAAAGAATTATCATAATAAAATCTAAAACTATAAATTTCCTTTTTAGACTCTATTTTCAAAAGTTCTTTTAAATTCATAATAAATATCTACCTTTTCAAAATTATTTTAGCAATATCTTTTACTTTTCTCATAATACTTTTACTCCGTATATTAAAATATTGCTTCTGATCAGCTCCAAATTTTCTAAAATTAGACTCTATATTTTCTACCATAGATCCTTCAAAATCATAATATCTAATTTTATCATAATAATAATTAATAGCTTCCCATTGAATCAAATTCTGCGCACCCGAACTTCTAAATTCAGGATCAGAACCACTCATTAAATAATACACTGATTTTGAATCTTTTATATAAAAATTCATAGCATGAATATTATTTTTATCATCTAAAGCTTTAAATATACAAATATCTTTTTCAAAGGTTTTAAAAAGACTAGAAACATAATCAAAAGAATAAGGTATTTTCATTCCTTGCCTTTCAAATGTCATTTTATTATATTCATAAAATTCTTTTAAATTAGTAGTATTAGAAACAGTTACATTATTTTTTTTAGATTTTTTTATAGTATTTCTTGTATTTTGATCCATATTATTCCAAATATCTTCTAAGGTATTATTAGAAAAATCTATTAAATAAGTATATCTCGTACTCTGTTCATAATTATTCCAAAAAAAAGGTAACCAATTATTAAAATTCCAATCAAAATTCATATTATATGATAAATTATATTCTTTAAAAATTTTTAAAAATGCATTGATAATTTTTTTTTCTTTTTCAAGCTTTTTAGAATTTTTCAATTTAGAAAAATCATCATATAAAACTCCCATTTTTTGAGCTAAAAGAGGTAATTTTATTTTCTTAGTTGAAAAAAAAGGCAATGGCATTCCTGCTATTATATTATTATTTTCTTTATATACTAAAATTTTAAAATCATTATCAGTACTAAATTCTAACCATTCATAAAGACAAAAAACACTTCCATGCAAAGAACTCTCAACAAAAGAATTCCAATCATCTTTGAATGATTCAGATAAAAATTCAACAGACATCAAAATTCCTCCAAATCAAATAAATTCAAATCCTTTATTTTTTACATATTTTATAGTGTCTTCATAAACCCATTCCCAATCTTTCCATTCAGGAATATAAAAAGAGGTATTATGCCATAAAAAAGTAAATACACCATTATAATTATCTATTTTATCTATTAATTCTTTAATCTTTTCAAATCCTTTTTCTGGACTTAAACCCATATATCTCGTATCCATAAGAGTTCCTTCCATAATAATTAACGGATATTCATAAAAATCATATAATCTTTTTTCTTTAAAATTATAAGGTCTAAAAGGTTTACATGTTCCAAATCTAAATCCTATACTATCAGCATATGAACATGTGCTGTCCAATTTGATTCCCGATCTCTCATATATATCAAAACTTTTTTTTATATCAAATAAAAGATAATGAGCTCTACCACAACTTATATCACTTTCAAAAACATTATTAAGTATACCTATATCTTCTTTCATTCTATCATCTTTAAGATGTCTTGCATCATAATGTATTCCAACTCTTGAACCTGTTGATAAAATTTCTTTCTCAAGATCTATCAAATATCTTTTATCTTTTATTGGTTTATATCCACATCCACCATAAAAATTCGGCTGAATATCAGGCATAAAAAAGAAAGTACCTTTAGATCCATATTTTTTATGAATATTTAATAAATTATATACAGTAACAGGATCTCTTCTGCTTATTTTTCTAATTATTTTATCAAAAGCTAATTTAAACTGTTTTCTTTTTAATATATCACCAAGAATATTTCTTATAAATTTTTTACCTCTTGCAAATCCCAATAAATCTATATCATGTGTAATAAAAACTCTTGAATTTTCATTTTTATAAGTCAAATTTAATTCATTTTTAATCTTTTCTGTCAATATTTCTACAATAGGTTCTTCCAGTATACCTTTCTTATAAGAAAAACTTTCAGAAGCTAAAAATCTACCATGATCATCCTTGGTATCATCATGATTATATTCCCAGTATCCAGACAAAAAGAAAAAAATAGTTCCTATATAATCACCTTTAAAAGAATAATCATTAAAATCCAAAAAAAGTTCTGAATCTTTTTTAGTCCAGAACTCATAAATTTTATATCTCAATGTATTATTCAATACATAATAATTATCTTCAATTTTTAAGTTTATTGATTCATTAAATATATCTTTAAAATACTCTACAATATAATGAATAATTTCATATTTCATAAAATCACCCTTCAAATTTTGATATAATATCAACAATCCTAGATGAACAGTCACCATCTCCATAAACATTATCTGGATAATCTACATTTTCATCCTTCATCTGATTATATTTTTCATATATTTCATCACTTTCACTTAATTTATTCCATTTATTCTCTACTAACTCTCTCCACCCAGTATCAGGCATTACAACTATAGATCTTTTTCCACCATAATAAGCTTCTTTCTGTAGTCCACCACTATCTGTAACTACAAATTTAGAATATTTAGCAAGACTTTGAATTTCTATATATCCTAAAGGTTCTATTATTTTAAATTCCGGTTTCAATTGAAATTCCTGTATTTTATTTTTTGTTCTTGGATGTAATGGTATTACTACTTGCATTTCATTATTTATTTTATTCAACTGTTCTATTATTTTTTCAAGTTTTTCTTTTTTATCTGTATTAAAATCTCTATGTATGGTCGCAAGTATATAATTTTCTTTTTTTAATCCATATTTTTTTATATTATCTTCATTAAAGGTTTCTTCCATATGTTTGTATAAATCATACATAGTATCTCCTACGAAGATTCCTTCTTTATTTTCTTTTTTTAAATTTTCAACACTACTTTTCGAAGCACAAAATAAATATTTTGATATGGAATCTGTCATAACTCTATTTATTTCTTCTGGCATATCTTTAGGTTCTTGTCTTATACCCGCTTCTATATGAGCAACTGGAATTTTCAATTTACTTGCAACTATAGCTCCTGCAAGTGTCGTATTAGTATCTCCATATACAAGTACTATATCTGGATTTTCTTTTTTTACTATCTCTTCAAATTCTATCATTATTTTAGCCGTCATTTGTGCATGTGTACCAGATCCAACATTTAAATTATAATCTGGATTTTTTATTTTTAATTTATTAAAAAAAATCTCGCTCATATTGGAATCATAATGTTGTCCTGAATGAACTAAAACTTCTTTTATTCCTTTTTTTTCAAGTTCTTTATTTATTACAGCTTCTTTTATAAATTGAGGTCTCGCTCCCACTATCGATATTATTTTCATTCATTCACCTTCTCAAATATAAATAAATTACAATCAAAATAAAAAGTTCTGGAATAACTCAAAATCATTTATTCCAGAAATATTATTTATATATCATCTTGCTCCTCTCATACCAAGCATAGTTTCAACTGTTTTCATCATTATTTGAATATCTAAAAGTAAATTCCTATTCTTCACATAATAAAGATCATATTCAGTTTTTATCTTATAATCCTCTAATGTTGTAGTATGCTTATAATTTATCTGTGCCCATCCAGTTATTCCAGGCTTATAATTAAGTCTATACATATAATAAGGAATATTATCAACCATCTTATAATGAAATTCTGGCATCTCAGGCCTTGAACCCACTATAGACATATCTCCTTTTAAAACATTTATAAACTGTAAAGACTCATCTAATCTTGTCTTTCTCGAAAATTTACCTATTTTTAAAACTCTTTCTTCTAACCCTTCATTTGGATTATCCTTATTTATTGGTACATGTTTTAAAGATCTAAATTTCATCAAAGTAAAAGGTTTACCCCTTTCGCCTATTCTTCTTTGTTTAAATACAACAGGAAATCCATCTTCTAACAAAACACCCAAATAAATCAAACCCATAAAAGGAGAAAATATAATAAGCAAAAATACTGAAGTAATTATATCGAGCATTCTCTTACTTGGAGAATTTTCTATTTGCTTTTCAAATTCAACCTTATAATAATTTTCAAACTTACATAAAACATCTAAAGGTATTTTCTTTAAAGTTTTTTCAGCAATATGTGGAAGATATTCGACGGGAACACCTTGAAGTTTATAATTATCTATCTCAAACTTTATCTCTTTTTCGAGTTTTGGATCTGTAACCAATATCTTATTAAAAGTTCTCTCATCCTCTAAAGAAAGTGAATAATGGTTATCCATGAGCATTGTGAATCTTTGTGGAGAAGGATTTATATACTCCACAAATTTCATCTTGCCTTTAGTAGATTCAGAAATCTGTGAAAGAACCTCACCTATCTCTTTTTCTCTACCTATTACAAGATATTTATTTACAGGGGCATGTTTTCTATAAAGATAATACTCTATTTTATGAAGAAAAGGAATCAATACGAGTGAAAAAAGAAGATTAAAAAGATATATTTTGGCAAGATTATAATCAAAAACAATCGCAGAAATTGTTATTCCAACAAATGAAATAACATTACCTGCAAATACTCTTATAAAAGTTTCATTCATACTTTCCATATTCTCTATATCATATACTCTAAAAGCATATATCCCTATAAATACTAAAAAGCTTACAATAACAGATTCAACAATATTTAATCCCATAGCAATATTAAACCCAAAAACAAATATAGAATCTATAAATTTAACAATTCTCTTCATCTGAAGTCCTACCTTCTATTATTTATTTTATATTTCAATTGATATACTATCAAAGAAATATTAATTCATAAAATATATTAGTTTAAAATTAACCTAAATTATAATACTAATCATATTATAACTTGAAATCATAAAAAAATCCATAAAAAAAACTCTTACAAAGAATGAACTGACCCATGTCAAGTAGACACAAAAATTAATAAAAAATTATATACAATTGGATGCTTGGTTTCTGAACTCAACAGGAGCCATGCATCCAAGTTT